>JBDSEA010000072.1:0-2950 GCA_039920305.1 Chitinophagales bacterium | reverse complement strand
CAGTTTTGTGGTTAATTGAAGTTTAGTTTTTCCCCGCCTGAATGATACAGTCGGGCAGGGAATCAAGTTTTGTGGTAAAAGTCCCGCCCTTCGGTAGCTGCAAAGCCATTGTAGGCTAAGCGTTTTGACACCCTATAATTAGCACAGGGAGTGAAAAATATTAACTTTACACCAGTAACTAAAAATTGACAGAATGCAAAGATTTTATTTCGATACTTCTGTTTTTGGTGGTGCGTTTGACAAAGAATTTGATGAAGTAACGCTGCAACTTTTTGAGAGAGTTAAATTGGGAAAAATTATTTGTGTGTTCTCAGACTTGACAGAAACTGAATTATTAAATGCACCTGAAAATGTTAAAGAGCATTTTAAAAATCTCGCAAAAGAAAATATTGAAAGAGTAATTGTAACAGACGAAATATTGACACTTGCTTCTAAATATGTATACGAAAAAATTGTAGGTCAAACAAAGTTTTGACGACTGCGTACACATTGCAACTGCGACAGTTTACAAGGCAGACATCTTAGTAAGTTGGAATTTTAAGCACATTGTAAATATTTATAGAATTCGTGGTTATAACTCAATCAATATTCGTTCAAATTATCAATCATTAGAAATACGTTCACCAAAAGAAATTATAGATTATGAAGACTGAAACTAAAAAACCACCACAAGAAAAAGAGTTTGACACAGTCAAAACCTTTAGAGCCATCAAGGACAAAATATCATTAGAAATGGCTAATATGAACTTTGAGCAAATCAAAGAATATTTGAAAACAAATAGTACCAAACTCTACACGAAATAGCACAGCATATAACATGGGGTTTTGTGCAAGCATGGCAGGACGTTGTTAGCTTCGGCACTTGTTCGCTATCAGCTTAAGTTCGGGCTTGACAAACATCGCTTCAATCAACAGCAGTTACGAGCTGACGTTTTTCAAATCCCCTGCCTTCACAAATCCCCGTCCGTTAGGCGAAACCGATATAACAGTCTTCAAATGCAAGAGACCAAATCAATAAAAGAATTTGAAGGTAACTATTGCACTGATTCAAATTTCCCTACAGATCTAAGAGCTAATGGTATACAATTTTACCGGGATTTGGTTTTCTAGGCAAAGAGGGTTTTTTCTTTAATACGAGGCGTTTAATAAAAGGTTCCCCTAAAAAGCACCTTTTTACTGTAAAAAGCCAATTTATATTTTTCTACCCTCAAAAATAACGGACCACTCTTTGTAACACTTAGGGTTGTTTACACCCGGCAGGTTTCTGAATGGTTCGTAACTCTATTGCAAATTAATGTTTCGGTATTAACAAATAAATCCATTACCCGGCCTTTGGCTTTAACCATTGAAACATTTTTTACTTCCATGAAACTGCTTCTTCACCCAAGGTAGAATAGGGTGTAATTGCTTATATTGAATGATGGAAATTATTACAGCATCTGCAGATCAACAAGTTGCCTGTAAATCCCGTTCTTGCTGATCAGCTCATCATGAGTACCACGCTCGGCAATTTGTCCCTTCTTCATCACCAGTATTTCATCTGCATTCTGAATGGTAGAGAGCCGGTGAGCAATCACGATGCTGGTTCTGTTCTTCATGAGGTTGTAAAGAGCTTCCTGCACCAGCCGCTCTGATTCAGTATCAAGTGATGAAGTCGCTTCATCCAGGATCAGTATCGGCGGATTTTTCAATACGGCTCTGGCGATGGTAAGGCGCTGCTTCTCACCGCCGCTCAGCTTACCGCCACGATCACCGACAGGAGACTGATAACCTGCCTCCATTCTCATAATAAAGTCATGTGCATTCGCTACCTGTGCAGCGTGAATTACATCCTCTTCTTTTGCACCCGCAATACCCAGGGCAATGTTATTGTAAACAGTATCATTGAACAGAACCGGTTCCTGTGTAACAATGCCCATCAGGTTGCGCAGATCTTTCAGCCGGTAGTTCCTGATGTTAATGCCATCAATTAAAATCTCACCCTCCGTAGGGTCATAGAAACGGGGCAGTAAATCTGCAAAGGTTGTTTTCCCTGAACCTGACGGACCCACAAGTGCAATTACTTTTCCTTTTGGAATAATGGTGCTGATATAATTAAGGGCATATCTTTTTTCCTCATAGCCAAATGAAACATTTTGATATTCGATGCGGCTGTCAAAAGCTGTAATGGATTGTGCGTTGCTTTCATCAGTGATCTCTATGGGTGTGTCCACTATGCCAAGTATGCGTTCACCCGATGCAAGACCCCGCTGAACATTCGCAACCGCTGAAGCAATATTTTTTGCTGGCGGCAGTATCTGCGAGTACAATGCGATGTAGGCTATGAACTCGCTGGCGGTTAAAGCTGAGTTTTGCTGCAGCACCAGCGTACCGCCATAGATCATAACACTGGCAACGATGATCACCGCGATGGTTTCAGACAGTGGTGAGGCAAGCTCCCTTAAATTCTGTATGCTTTTCGCAAGCCTGCGTGAATGCTCATTTTCCGAGTCGAACTTTTTTCGAAGCTGGCTCTCCGCATTAAAGCCCCGAATGATCTTTGAGCCACTGATCGTTTCCTCTGCAATGGAGAGCAGCCTGCCAAGCAATGACTGGCTTGCAGCAGATCGTGACCGCAGGGTTTTTGAAATACTGCCAATCAGAATGCCACCGACAGGAATCAGCACCAGGGTGAATAAGGTAAGCTTGGCTGAGAGGAGAAAGAGAATGATAAAATATGCAATGATCGTTACCGGATCCCTGAACATCACCTGGACTGTGATCACCACCGAATTTTCTACCTGCTGCACATCATTTGAAATTACACTCAGCAGATCGCCCTTCTTTTGCCGCTGAAAAAATCCCGGATGCAGCACTAAAAATTTTTCATACACTGCCTGCCTCAGATGCTGAATAAGCCGCGCACCCATTCGGGCTAAAATCCGCTGTGACCAGTATTTAAAAGTGTTTG
>JBDSEA010000071.1:0-12472 GCA_039920305.1 Chitinophagales bacterium | reverse complement strand
TTTGCTGCACGCAATCTTCTTTCGCCGGCAATGAGCTGGTATTTTCTCGAGCCTATTTTCCGAACCGTAATGGGCTGAACAATGCCATGTACGCGAATAGAACTGGCAAGCTCCATCAATGCCTGTTCATTAAAATCATGGCGGGGCTGAAAGGGATTCACTTCAATCTGGCTGAGTGGAATGGCATTCGAGGTGCCGAGCAATGCTGACTCATTGGTCAGGGAGGAATCCATGCCCTGAAGCAGGGCGCGTATCCCCTGGCCCAGGTCGGGTTTTTTATTCGTCATGTATTTCTACGGGAATTTTTTCAGGCATCGGATATTGTTTACCGTTGCCCTTGTGAAGGATTTCTCTGGCAAGATTAAGGTAATTAATTGCCCCCTTGCTCTCTGCATCATACATGATCACGCTCTTGCCAAAGCTGGGCGCCTCACCGAGCCGGGTGTTCCGGTGTATGATGGTGTCAAAAGAAAGGTCTCCGAAGTGACGCTTTACTTCTTCCACTACCTGGTTTGAAAGCCGGAGCCTGCTGTCATACATCGTCAGCAAAATCCCTTCAATTTCAAGATCAGGGTTTAAACGGCTTTGCACAATTTTGATGGTATTCAGCAGCTTGCCTAGCCCTTCGAGGGCAAAATATTCGCATTGTACGGGTATAAGCACTGAATCAGCAGCAGACAGCGCATTTACAGTGATCAGGCCCAGGGAGGGTGAGCAATCAATGATGATGTAATCAAACTGGTCCCGGATCTGGTCAATGGTATGCTGCATGATCTTTTCACGATCAGGCTGGTTGATCAGCTCAATTTCCGCCCCTACCAGATCAAGATGCGCCGGCACCAGTGAAAGATGAGGTGTGGTGGTCTTAAGTATTGCATCGTGAATATCTGCTTCTCCAATCAGGCATTCATAGATGCTTGTGCTGATGTTGCGGGGATCGAAGCCAATTCCTGAAGTAGCATTTGCCTGGGGATCCGCATCAATCAGCAGGGTTTTGAACTCAAGAACCGCAAAAGAAGAAGCGAGATTTATGGCTGTGGTGGTTTTTCCTACTCCCCCTTTTTGATTCGCAACTGTGATTACTTTTCCCATTTTCTCCCGGTGAAATTTGATTTTTTCAAAGGTACAATATTCGATATCCGGTATTTTTATGGGATTGAAAGTTATACACAGAGTTAAGCAACAATCAGGGAGGAAGGTGTTTCAATCATAAATCTTGGATTGTCTTTTGTCTTTTTAAAAAAAATAATGATCAGGTAAAATGAAAAGAGTATTGTCAGCTTTTGAAAAAAGCTTTGAGTGGCTTACGCAGAAAATTGCAACGGTACTTGGGCATTCTGTAGTTTTTATGATCGCACTTTTAATCGCCATTACCTGGATTGGCCTTGATATTTTTTACTCCAACACACTGCACGACTTTATTAATGATTGTGTATTTGCTTTCACCTTTCTTATGTTATTCATCATCCAGAAAATGCAGAATAAATTCGCTACAGTAATAAATATCAAGCTTAATGAGCTTGTTGCTTCTCATGAAAACGCAAGCAACCGGCTTATAAAGGCGGAGGACATGACCGAACAGGAGCTTCGCAGATTAGCCGCTCACTATGAAACGCTTTCGGCACAACTTGGTAAAAACAGTGAGATGGTTACTTCAGCTTCTATTGAGCACGTGATTGAAGAGATTAAGGAAGATATTGCCGTGAAAAAAGAGGAAGAAAAAACTAATTCCTAACCTGATTACTTTCATCATTACCGTAATACTCACTTTTCAACCGTTAAAATATTGTTCAGGTTTACGGGGCATGATTGAATTTCCCCGGGCTTTGGATCCGTTCAGAACAACCTTTTCAGGATTCAGGAATTCCGGCACCAGCCCCAGATGATAGGAAGGTACCGATCATTGCTTAGAAGCTCTTCGCTGTAGGCTTCATTTTACGAAACAAGAAAAATAAAAAGCTGAATTATTTACTGAGCAGCTTTCTAACCATGGCACAAATAAATAATTATCTGATAAAAAGAAGCTCACGATATTTTGGAAGGGGCCACATCTTGTCATCTACTATCAGTTCCAGCTTATCAGCATGGTAGCGGATTTCCTCAAACAGCGGCTTAACCCTGGCGCAATATGCTAATGCTTTTTCACGCGTATCTTCAATATTGTTGGCATTTTTCCGCTCTTCAGTCATCTCATCAACTTTTTCAACAATTACGTTGATATGCTCACTGAGCTCTTCAATTAATCTTTTTTGTGAAGAAGCCATTTTTCCATTCATTCCCAGTTCCTTTAAGCCACGGATGTTGTTAATCAGTTCATTCTGGTATTGCACTGCAGCAGGAATGATTTGATTCATGGCAAGCTCACCAATGGTTCGTCCCTCTATCTGAAGCTTCTTCATATAATTTTCCAGTTCAATTTCGTGCCTTGCATGCATCTCTCCGCGTGTGAAAATGTGATTGCGCTCAAACAATTCCATGTTCTCGTCCTTCACAAGTGCATCCAGAGCAAGGGGTGTGGTCTTGATATTTCCCAGGCCTCTCCTTGCTGCTTCCTGCTCCCATTCTGCTGAATAATTATTTCCCTCAAAGCAAATATCTTTAGAGGCAATGATGTATTTCCTGAGTACCTCCATAATCGCCACCTCACGATTCTTACCACCATCAATCAGGGCATCAACGCCGGATTTGAAATCTAAAAGCGTGTCTGCAACAATGGTATTCAATACCGTCATGGTCGCGGAAGTGTTTTGTGAAGAACCCACTGCACGCACCTCGAATTTATTTCCGGTAAAGGCAAAGGGAGACGTGCGGTTGCGGTCGGTATTATCCTTCATGAGCGCCGGAATCTTGTTATGAATGTCAATACGCAAGGCGCCTTCCCGCTCCTCAGTCAATTTTCCCGGCTCCACCTTCAATTCAATTTCATTGAGTACTTCTGTCATATAACTGCCGATAAAAACACTGATGATTGCCGGCGGCGCTTCATTGGCACCAAGCCTGTGATCATTATTTGCTGTTGCAATGGAAGCGCGGATCAGGTCAGCATGATCATTTACGGCTTTAACTACATTAATAAAAAAGGTTAGAAACTGGAGATTGGTCTTTGGAGTTCTGCCGGGTGAAAGCAGGTTTTTACCGGTATCGGTAGCCATGCTCCAGTTACAGTGCTTTCCGCTTCCATTGATTCCCGCAAAGGGTTTTTCATGAAGCAGCACCCTGAGATGATGCCTGCGGGCAACACGTTGCATCACGTCCATCAATAACTGGTTATGGTCAACCGCCACATTCACTTCCTCAAAATATGGAGCACACTCAAACTGACACGGCGCAACCTCATTGTGGCGCGTCTTAATAGGAATACCGAGTTTAAAGCTTTCTGTTTCAAAGTCGAGCATAAAAGCATACACACGCTCCGGAATGCTGCCGAAATAATGATCTTCAAGCTGCTGACCTTTCGCCGGCGCATGTCCGAATAAGGTGCGTCCGCTCATCATCAGGTCAGGCCGGGCGGCGAAAAGAGATTCATCAATCACAAAATATTCCTGCTCCCAGCCGAGAGTGGGTATAACTTTCGTTACATTCTTGTCAAAATACTGGCAAACTGCAAGTGCTGCTTCTTCTACTGAATGAAGTGATTTCAACAGCGGTGCCTTATAATCGAGGGCATCGCCATTATAAGAGATGAAAACCGTAGGAATACACAGGGTTTTTCCATTTCCGATTTCCATGATAAAGGCGGGTGAAGAAGGATCCCATGCTGAATAACCACGGGCTTCGAAGGTGTTTCGTAAGCCGCCACTGGGAAAGCTGGATGCATCCGGCTCCTGCTGAACAAGTGCATTCGAATCGAATGCCTCTATTCCCCTGCCCGATCCGGTCAGTTGAAAGAAGGCATCATGCTTTTCAGCGGTTCCACCGGTAAGGGGTTGAAACCAGTGTGTAAAATGGGTAGCTCCTTTTTGCATGGCCCACGATTTCATGGCACTTGCTACCTGGTCGGCAATTTTTCGATCAATTCTGCTTGAGTTTTTATTGGCATTCATTACACTTAAAAAGGCATCCTCGCTCAGGTAGCTTTTCATGTTTTGCTCGGTAAAAACATTTTCAGCGAAAATGTCCGAAATTTTTTGATGCGATGTTTTTTGCTCCATGGCAGCAGTTGCTTTATGCTTTTCATAAGACTGTATCCGAAGGGTGTTCATATCAAGGGAGTTTAAAATTATGCTGAAATTATTCGCCGCAAAGTTGTATTATATTATAATGTCCGGAAAAAAATAAATAATTTTTTCCACATCTGAAGACAGGAGAGAAATAGGCCAAAAAAAGTGAATAATTTTATTCTTCTAAGATAAAGAAGAATCCCATAAAACATTTTACACTTAATTTACAAATACGAACTAAGAAGGGGGCTGTTTTATATAAAACAGCAAGACAATAAAGTACTCACGACGAAAAAGAGCAAATTTCTCTTAATCTCGTTTACCCTGTAACGCTTGCGGTTTTAATCCGGAGACTAAATTCGGGGGATCTTCAATCAACCCTGATCTCCTGCGCCGGCTGCCTGGCTTCCTGGGTTTTGGGAAGGGTGATGATCAAAACCTCATTTTGTTGCCGTGCCTTGATTTTTCCGCGATCCACCTGCTTATTCAGCTCAATGGTTCTTTCAAAGGATTTAACCGGAAATTCCTGCTTGACAAAATCAGGTTCATCCTTTTCTTCAAGAGTGCGGGTTCCGGAAATATAAAGTGTGTCTTCCACAATAGAAAGCTTTATGTTCTCTTTAGTAAAGCCGGTAGCATATACCATTACCTCATAGCTGTTATCAGTTTCAGCAATGTTAACCGGAACGTTGTATTTGGGCCGGCGATAGCCCCCCTGACGGAAATCCGGAAAATCTTTCCTTGAATATGCAGGTCCGTAACCTGCGTAATTAAAACGACTGTGCATGACTTTTTTAGTTTTTGTTTAAGTTAGTATAGTCTATAATAAGGAAGACGCACATCCATGATAATTACTTTAACTGGAAAAATATTTTTCAGTCATTTATGTAATCCACATAGAAATGACCCAGCTGGTTTCGCAGGCGAACCATTGCATAGTGCTTGCGGCTGATAATTGTTTTCAGGTTTTCACCTGTTTCCTCTGCTATCTTTTGAAGTGTAATTCCTTCCAGTTCATTTTTAATGAAGACCGATCTTTGATTTTCCGGCAGATCTGCCAGTGCCTTTAGTAATTCATCAGTAAAAGCCTTGTTATGAAATTCTGTTTCGGGATCGCTGTCATTTGCAAGCAGCAATGCAGGATATTCCACTTCGGAATCAGCATTTTCGTAACCGGAATCATCAATCAGCCATGGCTTTTTCCTGCGGGATTTATCAATGATCTTATGGCGGGCAATAGTAAAAAGCCATCCGCTGAGGTCTTCAATCAATTCCGGGGATTCAAGTCTTGATAACTGAAACCAGACATCCTGCAGGATATCTTCAGCATCTTCCGGATTACCGGCCTTATTGCGGATGAATGAGGATAATGGTCTGTTAAACTGATGATACGCCTCCTCAATGACTTTCTCATTATTGTTTACAGATAAACCAGATGGATCTTCCATTGCAACGGAAGACGTTTATGGATTGAAAATACCTTAATCCATTTCCTGCAAAGCGCTTTGCAAGCGTTCCATGCGGATACCATAATGGCTCTTATGGTAAATGCACTTCCCTTTTCTGATCAGGAGTAGCTGGGGTGATTCATGTTTGACCTTAAACTCAATTGCAATAGCAGCTGAAATATCACGATACTCCAGCAAATCGAGAAAGTTAAAATCTATTTCACGGGGAACCACTGCCTGATCCAGCATTTCCTTAATGTGGTGGCTCGTGCCGCATGCACTGCTGTGCTTGAATATTACCTGCGGGATTTCAGCAGACTTTTCTTTAATCGCATCCAGTTCTTTCAAATGCACCATATTAATCCAGTTCATGCTGCTATATTACGTCTAATGCATTGGTTTTGATTGAAACCGGATTCAATTTGAAATTTAGCCATCACTCAGGTTAATCGGGTAATTATTTTCACATTCTCCCGGTTGATTTTTTGGCTTCGCCTGCTCATAACATGGTATTTAACTCAAACAGTAACGGCATTCTGTTTGAATCATAAACGTAAAAGCCGATTATGAAAAAGCTGATACTCATTGAGTTTACTCTTATTTTGTTTCTGACAATCAATACAGGCGTTGCCCAGGTAATTTTCACTGATGTAATACCGGATGCAGTCCTGAATCAGGTTGTGGCAGGCAGTGTAACCTATGATCTGGACATGAACAATGATGACACCATGGATTACCAGATAATAAATTCCTATGCCATGGTAGGTGATACCATTTATTCCAAAACGATAGCAGTACCCGATTCAGGAAATGAAGTGGCAGCAGATGCTAACAAATATCCGCTTGCTCTTTTGCAGGATACCCTTATTGGTTCAAACCTGAATTTTGTATCAAACGGACTGGGACCGCTTAAGCAGATCAAATCGGCATTTGGAGCTAATCCTTCTTTTTCAGGTAACTGGATTGATGGCAACAACCGTTATCTCGGAGTGCATTTCCGGGACCAGGGAAATATGAAATATGGGTGGGTTAAAATGCAGATGGATGAAAATCAGCTCACGGTAGCCACCACCATTTTCTCATATGCATATGAAAGTTCAGGAGCAGCCATTGTCGCTTTTGACAGCAGTACAATCATTGGAATCCCTGCTGTCGCCGGAATTGAAATTCCGGAGATTTACTCCTTTAACAATTCGATTATAATTAATTATGAAGGTACGCTCACCGAGCCGTTGTTCATTACAATCATGGATGTTGCAGGATGCGAACTGCAGAACTTCCGTGCAAATAATCATCATTCAGTAATCAATTATCCACCTTCTGCTGGTAATATTTTGCTGATTACTGCCCGGGTCGGAAATATTACGGTAACAAAAAAGATTCTGATAAACTGATTGACATTAAAAAAAGGAGGCGTGATCAGTTACGCCTCCTTTAACTATTTGAGATGAGCACGAATTACATCATCCGGCTTTCTGCCCCTGCCTCATCATAATTACCATTCACCTTGCTGAATACCCTTTCCTTCAGGTTCGAAACTGATGAAGTAGCAAAGTCTTTTACCTTGCTTAAGGATTCACGGGTGGTATCAGAAAGTTTGCGGCGGGTTTCAGTTCCTTTGTCAGGCGCCATTAAAATACCTGCGAGTACACCGGCAGCGGCTCCGGCCAGCACGGCAGTTAAAATTTTTTCGGTTGTTGTCATTGGTTAGATTTTTTGGAGATTAAGAAATAACTGTTATAAGAACTGATGCACTATATAAAAATCCTGCCAATACAAACAGGAATATAGGAATGATTTAATACTTATATTCCATTTTCAACTGCTGCATCCATGTTATATTTGCCGCCCTTATTCACATTCATTTCTGCGGGAATCTTCTTCAACAAAATTTTAAACAGCATGACTGAAACAGGAACAAAAAACCCTAAGCATCTTTTGTCTGAGTACGGATTTAGGAATTTGAATATTATAAACTGGAATTGGAGCCAGGATCAGCTCATTGACAGGAGCTATGAAAAAAGGCACGGGGAGATTACTGATACGGGCTCCCTTGCAGTGGATACCGGAGAATTTACCGGCCGCGCACCTAAGGATAAATACATAGTAAAGGATGCCACCACCGAAGAAACTGTTTATTGGGGAGAGGTAAATCAGCCATTTGACGAGGAAAATTTTCAACCGCTGCTTGATGAGATATTAAAATATTTTGAAGGTAAGGAGGTGTACGTAAAGGATGCGTATGCATGTGCTGATCCGGAATACCGGCTGAATGTAAGAGTGATTTCTGAGCTGCCATGGGCCGCCTTGTTTGCAGGAAACATGTTCCTGCGACCGGATGAAAACGAGTTAAATACAATTGATCCGGACTGGACCGTTATTCATGCGCCTGGTCATAAAACCGATCCGCAGCGTTACAACATCAATAAAGGAAATTTTGCGGTGCTGAATTTCACACGAAAAATGATCCTTATCGGCGGTACCGCCTATACCGGTGAAATAAAAAAAGGAATTTTTACAGTACTTAATTACATACTGCCGCAGAATCACGGAGTGCTTTCAATGCATTGCTCGGCGAACGCAGGCAAGAAAGGCGATTCGGCGATCTTTTTTGGCTTATCCGGCACAGGGAAAACAACACTTAGCGCTGACCCTGACCGCGGATTGATTGGTGATGACGAGCATGGCTGGAGCGACAAGGGGGTTTTCAATTTTGAAGGAGGATGCTACGCCAAATGCGTAAATCTTACCAGGGAGAAAGAACCGGAGATTTTCAGCGCCATCAGGCGCGGCGCATTGCTTGAGAATGTACGGTTTTTTCCCGGGACAAAGACAGTGGATTACGACGATATTTCAGTTACTGAAAACACACGTGTGAGCTATCCGCTGAACTTTATTGCAAATGCAGTGGAGTCCTCCGCTGGAGGACATCCTGAAAATATTTTTTTCCTTACCTGTGATGCATTCGGAGTGCTGCCTCCTCTCTCAAAGCTTACCCCCGGTCAGGCTATGTATTGGTTTCTGAGTGGCTATACTGCAAAAGTTGCAGGAACTGAAGCCGGCATCACAGAACCTAAAACGACTTTTTCAACATGCTTTGGTGCACCTTTTTTTCCTCTGGATCCCAATAAATATGCTCACATGCTTGGCGATAAGATGCAGCATCATGAGGCAAGCGTATGGCTGGTCAACACAGGCTGGACAGGTGGAAGCTATGGCGTTGGATCGAGAATAAAGCTTGCTCACACACGCTCCATGATCACCTCCGTTTTTGCCGGTGATCTGAGTAAGGCGGCATTCGAAATCCATCCGGTATTCGGACTGGCCTATCCTGTTATATGCCCCGGCGTGCCTGCAGAGATCTTAAATCCTCGGGATACATGGGAGGATAAAGAAGCCTACGATCATAAGGCGAATGATCTGGCGCAACAATTCATTACTAATTTCAAAAAGTTTTCAGCAACGGCAAATGAGGAAACACTGGCTGCTGCACCGAGGGTGCTTGCAACTTCAGCCAAGTGAAAAATTATTCCTGCGTGTTTTTATCCTTTAAATGCTGCCTGCCAGTTTCTGTTACTATTGATCGGCATGAAATATTTTTGAGTGGATGGAATTATTTTTCAGTAACAGGTCAGCAGCCAGTCAGCTTTTTCTCGACCCGGATGAATCCCGCCATTGCCTCCGGGTGATGCGCCACCAGGTGGGTGATGAGTTGATGGTAACCGATGGGATGGGCAAGCTGATGCGGGCACGGCTAACCGGTGAAATAAAAAAGGAAGCAATTCTGGAGGTTATTGAGATAGTCAGGGTAGAATCAGCTTCGTTTCCTCAAATTCATATCGCCATTGCTTCCACCAAGAACATGGACCGCTTTGAATGGTTTTTAGAAAAAGCATCCGAACTGGGAATTACGGAAATCACACCACTCATTTGCGCAAGGTCAGAGCGTGATAAAATCAAACCTGAGCGGCTGCAAAAGATTTTATCGGCAGCTATGAAGCAATCACTTCGCCTGTGGTTGCCGAAATTAAATGAGCAAAGTACCTTTAACAGCTTTTTAAGTGCAGGTGAGCAAGTTCCCGGCTTTCCCCGGAAATACGAAATGCAAAAATTCATTTGCCACTGCCGGTCAGAAAATCTTCCACCATTAAAATCGTTAAATAAACCGGGCGAAAATGTTTTAATAATGATTGGCCCTGAGGGGGACTTTACCCCTGAGGAAATTGAACTTGCAAAAGCACGGGGATTTTCTGAAGTAACTTTGGGCAGGAACAGGCTTAGAACAGAAACAGCCGGAATTGTTGCGGTGCATACGGTTCAATTGTTGAATAGTTAATTATTATTTGAATAAGATGATTTGTAATTTTCTTAACCCGGTACCCGGTACCCGGTTCCCGAAACTGTTTCTGGCGTGGCTCACTTCTGCCCTCTTTCTACTTACCGCGTTTTCTTCACCCACCATCAAGCTCGCGCTTCTCAAATATAAAGGTGGTGGGGACTGGTACAACGATGTGAACTCCTTAAAGAACCTCGCGCTTTTTTGCAATAAAAATCTCGGAACAAACTTCGAAGCCGATCATGCGATTGTTGAACCCGGCAGTCCTGACATTTTCAATTATCCTTTTATCTATATGACCGGTCACGGCAATTTTACACTTACTGATGAGGAGGCACAGAATCTTCGTGCCTACCTGGTGAGCGGCGGATTTCTTTTTATCAATGATGATTACGGACTTGATCCCTATGTGCGGCCTACCATCAAAAAAGTTTTTCCCGAATTACAGATGGAAGAAATTCCTTTTTCGCATCCCATTTATCACGGCAGGTATGATTTTCCGAATGGTCTTCCCAAAATTCATGAGCATGATGGAAAAGCCCCCCAGGGATTCGGATTATTTTACGAAGGAAGACTGGTTTGCTTCTACAATCATGAATGCGATCTCGGTGACGGGTGGGATAATGTACACAATGATCCCGATGATATTCGCACGAAGGCCCTGCAGATGGGTAGTAATATCATTCAATATGTATTCTCATTGCGTGAAAAAAGCTGATTCTGTAACTTTACGGTCATGAGTGCACTTGAGCTGGCATCAAAAATAGAAGCGCTTCCCGCTGATTTAAAGGAGGAAGTGAATGACTTTATTGATTTCCTTTCAGAGAAAAAAAAGAAAAAATTAAATTCAAAACAAATTCCCAAAGCAGGTCTTACCAAGGGTCTAATTGAAATGCTTCCAGCTTTCGATGACCCTTTGGATGATTTTAAAGAATACATGTGATGCGATTGCTTCTTGATTCACATGCCTGGATTTGGTTCACAACCAATGATCCGCAACTACCGGCTCCAGTGAGATCAAGAATTCCCGATCCTGATAACTTTCGTTATATAAGTATCGCTTCTCTATGGGAGGTAGCAATAAAATATTCAATGGGAAAGTTGAATTTGAATACTGATCTTAAGAAAATTTTCCATCTTGTAAAACAATCAGGAATTGAAGTTTTGCCAATTGATTTACAGGATATTTTAGTCCTTCGATCGGATCATGATTGCACAAGCAATACATGAGGGGTGAACAATCATCAGAAAGGATGATGATTTTAAAAAATATCCCGTCATAGTCATTTGGAACAGAAAATAATTGCGCCGCTATCCGGATGTATCCGGTCGTGATTTAATTTCTTTCCGGCAGTTTTCGGTAGTGTCCATAAACGCTCAGAGTACCACCCGCATTGGAAGCTGGATTAACAAAGAAATTATGGGACGTTGAGGATATTGTTAAATTAATTGATAAAATATGAAATTTTTATCTTGTCTGCCATGATTACAAAAAGACAAATGTATCATACACAAGAAAACAGAGGAAGTATTTTATCACAACCTGTCCAATGTATAAAAAGCAATGCATGGCTTGGTAGTGGGTTTTACTTTTGGTATGACTTAGAAGATGCGCTGCAATGGGGGAACTTATTTAAAGGCAAAACTGGTTCATTTCAAATTTATGAGGCACAGATAGATTGTCAAAATATCTTTGATACAGTTTTCAACGAAGAACACTATCAATTTTGGAAAACACAGATAGAAAAAATTGCAAGAAGATTTTACAGAACGACTGGAGTAAAGCCAAGCATTAAACAGATTAATGAATACTTTACCGAAAAGGGAACTTGGAAGGATGTTGACGGAATACTTTTTCAAGATTTACCGGAAAATCAAGATTATGTTTTGGTCATTAAATTTTGGTACAGAAAAAGAATACAAATGGTAGTGTTTGATCTCAAAGTAATGAGTAACTTTGCGAAATACCTGGAGCAAGATTGTTCAGTATAATAACCAGTGATTGACTTAAAAGCCATAGAAAAAAGGTTAGATACCGCGTTAGCACTGGAAACGAAAAGTTCCATGCTTGAGTGGTTGAGCAATCACCAAAGTGTTGACTCTGCGTTAATTTTTGAAAACGATTTATTTTACTTATCAAGTATCCCGCCCCCTATTGATTTGCTTTTTAAAAATGATCTCTCTCCTAACCCCGAAATTTTTTCGGGGTTTTTTGTTAGTTTTGGTTCATGGCAGTAAATGAGTTGCAGGAAAATATAGTTGCATCCGGTAAAACGATATTCAATATTTTGAATTTTCAAATTGCGGAGGTTTTCATGAAAATCCCTGCTGACAACAAGAAAGGTAAACTACATATTGCTTTTGATCCATCTGGTAAATACGACTCTTCTACTGGTATTTATACTTTAATTTTTTCATTCATCGCCTCAGACATAGAAACCGATAAATTGCTTATTAAAATAGTATCCATCACAAGCTTTGGTTTTGAGCCCGATATGCAATTAGAGGAATTGCCGGATTATTTCTAT
>JBDSEA010000070.1:0-19771 GCA_039920305.1 Chitinophagales bacterium | reverse complement strand
GCATGGCTTCAAGCAAGGCCGCCTGTGTTTTCGGCGGTGTACGGTTGATCTCGTCTGCAAGAATGATGTTGGCAAATACAGGACCTTTGTTGAAATAAAACTGCCTTGATTCATTCATCACTTCACTTCCGATAATATCACTCGGCATGAGGTCGGGTGTAAACTGAATGCGCTTGAATGAAAGGTCAAGCACATCGGCAATGGTTTTAACAAGTAAAGTTTTTGCTAATCCCGGTACCCCCACCAGGAGGCTGTGGCCATCACAAAAGACAGAAGTGAGGACAAACTCCACTGTTTTTTTCTGCCCGACAATCACCTTGCTGATTTCAGCACTAAGTTTTTGAAATGCTTCTGCTAAGCCATCTACGGCTGCTGCATCATTCTGATATCCTGCTATTGTTGTTCCTTGCTGATCCATTTTTTTATTACGACACAGTTTTGATATTCCGGTGCTACAAACACATACGACCTCGATATGCGATCCTCGAGCCACTTGGTGATCACTTCAACCTGCTTTTGAGAAGTAGCGAACTGCTGAATGCGATCATAGTCATCATGAAGATTTGCCTGGTGAGGGCGTGTTTTTGATTTCAGATAAATCATCCTGAATCCGGTTTCGCCCTGCTTGGTTCTGAAGATGATCGGCCGTGTGATGGCTCCCACCTGCAGCGTATCAGTTGCAGGCACCAGGGATTGGTCGTATGTGCCGAGGTCGGCAGTTTCAAAACCGGCATCTCCGGTCGCGGGATTTTCTATGATACCGCCATTTTCTCTTGAGGTGATATCCTCTGAAAATTTATTTACCGCCTGTTCGAAAGTATATTTTCCGGATTGAATGAGATTGTAAATACTATCAGCTTTTATCCCGGCTTTCTGAATATCGTAGGAAGTGATCTTGGGACGGATAAGAATGTGGCGAAGATGGATTTTATCCCCGCGACGACCTACAAGCTGAATGATGTGAAACCCAAACTTAGATTCCACCATATCAGAAATATCATTGGGATTTTTAAGTGCAAAGCCAGCAGCTTCAAAATTAGGATCCATCTCACCCCGATTCACAAATCCGAGGTCGCCACCCTGTTCTGCACTTCCAGGATCATCAGAGTAAGAGCTTGCCAGCGATGCAAAGTCTTCACCGTTATTAACACGCTCAAGAAGACCGCTTATCTTTTGTATTGCATATTCCCGTACTTCTTCATCAACGGCAGGCATGATCACCAGTTGTCCGATCTTGAGCTCAGCATTAAAATAAGGCAGGCTGTCCTGTGGGATCTTTTTAAAGAAGGCTGCTACTTCTGAAGGTGTCACCTTTACATCCTTAACAATATCACCGCGCTCCCGGTCAGCAAGAATTTTCTCACGAATATCATCTCTGAACTCCTCCTTTATTTCTACAAGTGATTTACCATAATATTCCTCAAGCTTTTCCACAGAGCCTGCGATATTGGCAAAGCTCCTGATTCGCATATCCAGATTTTGCTCTACTTCATCATCTGTCACCTTCACACTATCGAGCTCAGCCTGACGGACAAGTAATTTATCAGTAAGAAACTGATCAAATATCTGGCATTTTAAATCCGCAGGTGCCGGTCCTGCAGATTGATAGGTATATTGCTGATACTGAGCTTCCAATTCCGAAAGTTGAACAATCCGTTCATCTACAATCCCAACGATCTTATCTGCTAATTGAGGTTGTGCAAATGCTGTTTCTGTATTTAGCAGGAACCAGGCAGAAAACAGATAACAGGCAATGCGGAACATGCGGCATGTATTTTTCAATGTGCAATTGCAGGAGGAAAAAAAATTCAGATTATGCATTGCTGTGATCAAATAAAAAATTCAGTGATACTTGTTGCATGTTTGAGGAGGTTATAACCGCAATCCTGTAAATTGCAATGGAGCAGTTCATTACAAGCGGATTATGGGATATTGATATTCGGTTTGGAGTGCTGTTTATTGCTTGCGTTCTCATAAATTTCAAAATCACCATTTTTCAATGCATCCTCATACACATTCCTGCGGAGGCCGGCTACAAACGCAATCTTACGCTGATTGATGATCATATTTGCTATATCCTGCTTCACAAAATCAATGGGTGCATCATTTCCTTTGATGCGATAGTCTCCGAATTTGATCAGGTAGCCATATCCTGAATCTGCTACCTCAATATAGCTTCTGTTGAATTGGGCGTTATCCAGATTAAATTGCCTGACAGGCAACAACGCAGTCAATTCCTCCTTATTATACCAGTTGTCATTCAATGAATACTTTATTGCATACCGCCGGCAAAAACCTTCAAGCTTGGGCTTATTGAAATCACTGCTGTTGCATATCCAATGTTTGACGGAATCAAGATCCATATTGCTGCCCATTCGTAGCATTATGTAATTGACTTTTGCGATACCGCTTTCAAGGCTGAAAATATCTTTATGGTCATTATAGTAATTTTCCATTTCAAACCTGCTTACTAACGTATCAAATTTTTGAGAAACGAGATTATTCTCATACTGATAAATAAGCAATGATTCTTTGTAATCGCGCAGCCGGTCATTCAGCCTCTGCTCTTCCTCAGGCAAATTATCCTGCGCATAACGAAGCATTAGATTATGGCGCACCCAGCTATCAATGTAATTACGCATTGCCTGAAGGCTATCTTCAGGCCTGACTGCTCCACTGCCAACCCCACCCAGCTCCGATTCATATAAATACTTGTCATATACCCGTGCGACAGGATCCTCCTTTTTTTCATCTAATGTATTAAAAAAGTTGCACGATGCAAGCAGGAACGGAGTTACGATATAGAGGAGAATCCGATACAAGTTATTTTTTCACTAATGACTGAAAAACCTGCTCATTTATTTTTACCGGATATTTATCACGAAGCTGCCCTATCCACTGCTTTTCCAGATCTTCCTGGTAGTCAGCCACCACATATCCCTTTACTTCAGAAAGCTGCTTTGGAGCGGGCGGCAGGATTTGATCAATGTGAAAAATCCGTATTACCGAATCCTTCCTGGTATAAGTTGTGCCGGCAGCACCCCAGCCAAGCGTTTCAATCTCACTCCCTTTTCCTTTTTCATAATCTTCTGTAACGATTTTTAATTTATTCTTATCCTTTTTATTTATTTTGGAGAGAATTGCATCATTGGACATTTTTTTATCCAGGTATTTTCTTAGTGTTTCAGCACACTCATCATCCTTACATGTATAAGTAGTTACTCTTGCCTTTTCCTGACCCATATAATTGTCTTTTTTCGGATCATAAAATGACTTTAATCCTGCAGTATCCTCCACTGCTTTTGTCCACACTTTATCACTTGCAAGATCAAATAGCAGGATTCCATTCATGTATTCCTCCATTAGTTCACGGAACGGAGTATGCTTTGCCTCAAGGCGCGCATCCTCAAAATTTGTGATGCTTGAATTTACAAACTGTTCATAAAGATTATTAAGTATGGCAACCTTGCCATTTTTGTTACTCATGAACTTACGCTGATTCTTCTCAATATAATCTGCAAAATCAGCCTGTGTATAGGAACGGGTTTCAGGAATCCACTTATTATCGGTAAGAGTAAAAACAGGATCCTTCATTTTTACAACCATTGAATCATTCCACACACCTTTAAGCAATGAAGAATCAATTTTTGAGAACAGGGCGAGTTTTTTATCAGGAAATTCCCTGAATGTATAGCTCTTTTTCACCTTGCTTAAGAATGATTGATGGGCATAATCCTTCCAGGGACCATTTTCTATTTTCTTCTTAATGTCATCCTTCATTTCATCGTAGCTTCCAAGAGATTTTTTTTCAACAAGCTTAATGATGTGCCAGCCAAATTTTGTTTCCACAGGTTGCGATATATCGCCCGGATTTTTCAGGCCGGAAGCTGCCTGCTCAAATTCCGGTACCATTTGACCAGTGGTAAATGGCTTAAGCTGTCCGCCATTGGCTGATGAGGTTTTATCCTGTGAGAAATTTTTCACAAGATCATCCCAGTTAGCTCCACTTTTTAACTGGCCGTAAAGTGAATCAATCCGCGCTTTTTCTTTTGCCTGATCCTCGTCGGTAGCCTTGGCAGGCACCTTGATAAAGAGATGTGAAACGGTAAGGGTGCCCTGTGATGGGCGCGTTTCAATCACACGAATAATATGATAGCCAAATTGTGTGCGTACCGGATTACTTATAGTTCCGGGCTTCAGATTGTATGCAGCAGTTTCAAAAGGATAGATCACCTGCATGGCGGAGAGCCAGCCAAGGTCACCATGATTTTCTTTTGAGGAAGGGTCGCCTGAGGAATCTGAGGCGAGCTGGTTAAAATCAATTTTTTTAGCAGTCAGCAGCTTCTTCCAGTTATTAATTTTCCTATATGCCTTTAATGTATCAGCGGCAGAAGCATTCGGATCAATTTTCACAAGTATATGCTGTACGTGCAATTCGTTCTGCATGCGATTGTATGCCTCCCGCACCAGCGAAGTGTCAAACATATATGAGGGTGTTAACTTGCTTCGGTAAGTTTTGAATTCATTGAGCACTGCCGAAGTTGTATCCATCTTCATATCTTTCGCTTCTTTCACCTTAAGCCTGAAGTTTACATACAGGTCAAGATAATCACGCAATGATTTTTCACTGAAGTCGGCTTCGCCATTCACATTTGTTTTTTGATAGACCTTCACGAATTCACCGGCAGAAACTTGTTCTTTGCCAATAGTGAACAATATGCCGGAGGGATTATAAGCAGGTGCTTGTGCAAGAGCGCCGGAGTAAATCCAAATTGTGCAGATAATACCTGCAAAAATGTTTTTCATAATGGTAGAATGAAATGATTTGGTTTTTTTTAGAGGCGCAAAAATAGATTTTTTTAGCTAACAGGGAAAGGGAAGACGAAAGGTGTGAAATGATCAAAGAAAACGAATAAACTAACTCAGCTATGAAGGTATAACGGATTTTGAATGTACTGATCAATATTATAATTTAAAGGGATAGGTAAAATTTCAGCGGCTCATAGCCATGAATGGATAAGAATCCTGATATAAACTATTACACCAAAAATTTCCATTTTATACAATGAATTTTCTGCAAGCATGCGTAATGACGTAAATCTAAAATACCTCGATGTTGAATCCTTTGCTAACGAAGGGAAGTGTATTGCACATCATGAGGGAATGGTGGTGTTTTTGAAGGGAACATTACCCGGTGAAATAGTAAATGGAAGCGTGATCAAGAGCAAAAAGGATTGGATGGAAGCTGAGGTGGTCGAAGTTATTCAAGCCTCCGGTGATCGTCAATTGCCATTTTGTTCTCATTTCGGTTACTGCGGAGGCTGCCAGTGGCAACACATGAAGTATGAAGTACAATTGCGCTACAAGCAACAGGCCGTTTATGAAACCCTTGAGCGGCTTGGGAAAATTTCACCAACAGAAAAGCTGCCTATAGTTGGTTGTAACATTGACAGGGGCTATAGGAATAAATTAGAATTCACCTTTTCCAATCGGGAATGGTTAACCGGTGACTCATGGAAGAATAATTCCATCCAGGAAAACCTTCCTGCTCTCGGCTATCATTTCCCGAAACACTTTGACCGTGTTTTTGATGTGAAGAGTTGTCCGCTGCAACCCCAGCTTTCTGACCGCATCCGTTTAGCTGTAAAGAAATTTACAACAGAACACGGCTATGAATATTATAACCTTCGAAACCAAACCGGGTTAATGCGCAACCTTATGATCCGAATGACCACTACCGGCGATGTGATGGTGCTCGTGGTTTTTGTGAGGAAGGATGGAGATAGAATCCATATTCTGATGGAATTTCTAAAAGCAACTTTTTCTGAAATCACTTCACTTCAATACACCATTAACAGCAAGGGCAACGATACCATTTATGATCTTGACATCATTACCCACTCAGGAAAAGAATTTATTACAGAGAAGATCGGACTGCTTGAATTCCGAATCAGTGCGAAATCATTTTTTCAAACGAACACGGGGCAGGCAGAAAAACTCTATGCCTGCGTTAAAGATTTTGCCGCACTTGAGGGAAATGAGTTGGTATACGATCTCTACACGGGAACCGGAAGCATTGCATTGTTCATCGCGGGCGTTTGTAAAAAAGTTATAGCCATTGAGTCAGTTGCGCAGTCCATTGAAGATGCAAAGGTGAACGCCTCAATCAATAACATCAGCAATGTTTCTTTTCATGTTTCAGATATAGCCAAAATACTTAACGAAAATTTTTATACTGAGCATGGGAGGCCGGAGGTCGTGATCACCGACCCCCCCCGAGCCGGAATGGCACCTGATGTAGTGAATGAGCTTCTGCAAATGCAACCCGGGAAAATTGTGTATATAAGCTGCAATGTGGCTACCCAGGCGCGCGACCTTCAGTTACTCTCTGAAAAATATAGCGTGGAGAGAATTCGTCCCTTTGATTTATTTCCTCAGACACATCATGTGGAGAATGTGGCGGAGTTGAAATTGGTTTAGAATGGTAAAATTCCGCGTCCTTGGAGATTCAGAGCAGCTATTCACCCGGCATTCCTCATATTAGTCTTGATTATTCAAGATCCGTACTCAGCTTGAACCGGCAAATCCGGTTATTCCCCTTGTCTGCAACGTAGATCATTTTTTTAAAATAGCAAACTCCGGACGGAGAAATAAATTGAAAGGGTCCGCTTCCCTCACCGCCAAACGAGGCAAGAATCTGTTTGGTGATGTTGCTGTTAGCAGGAGGGTTTACGCCTTCGAAGCCCTTTTGAGTGAACTGATACAGAGAGTCGCGCTCACTGTCAACAATAAAAATATATCCTGTTGCATCCGGAGAAATAAAAATGTCAGAGGGGAAAGAAAAGCGATCGGGTGTGTAAAGAAACCGCCGGGCGATAGAGGTATCAAAATCAAGCAGCGCCTCATTTTCCGAATAAACTGCTCCGGCATCAGGGTCGATATTCCATTTTATCCAAAGCGCCTTGTACCGGGCATTCGGATCTGTTTGAAGCAGCATAAAATCCCTTGATGTGCTGATGCCGCTGATAGTTTGCGGGGGTGCAGCAAATGTGGCAATGCTGCTCACTCCAAGCGTCGACTTCAGGCTGGAGCTGACAGGATTCAATCCGTTCGTGTACCCGGTATTTATCCCGTCTTTATTGAAAATTAAAATGGTGTTATCAGGCCTGGCAACAGTTGCAAGACTGTTGGAGGGTCCTGTGCGGGAAACGTAAAGGGTATTATCAGCAAGCGTGGCAAGGCCTGTGATCTGTACGGCTTCATCATCAGCGCCGCGAAACGCAGTGTTGTTTCTTGAAACATCAAGATAAGGATGAATCAGGGTATCAATAATTTCGGGAGAAGAAAGGGTGGATGCATTGATGATATGAAACACCGCCGCAAGGTTATATGTAATACCGCTGATCACTTTGTCAACCCTTCCTGCAACATAGGTGTGTAAACGCCGGTCCTGAACTACATCTGTGGCTTCCGGAATAGAAATGGTTCTCTGCAGCGTTCCCTTCTGATCAAAAATCTGCACTCCCTTATCATCCGCCACGTAAACCATTTCATCATATCCTGCATATACATCAACAGGGTTTGTTACATTCCAGTAAGGAAGGATGGGCACATAACCCACCGCATCAGGAGTAAGGGCGGGATTAATGGCACCCTGCTCGAATATTTGCTGACTGCTTTCATCTTGTTTTTTGCCAAAGAGAAAGTCACAGCCCGTGAAAATCAAAAGTAAGACAGCACTAAGTATGCAGTGCAGTATGGGTGAATAACGTTTCACTTGTTGTACCGTTTTTCTCGCGTTAAATAATCAGAATAATGAAGCACTAAATGTAAATCTATGTACGTTTCCCAGACTGGTTTTATCCTGGAACCCGTAATCGAGCTGCAGCATTCCGAAATTTCGCTTGAAACGAACCCCGAAACCAAAATTGGGAATTCCTGTTTCATCCAGACCTGATTCAAAACCGCTGCGCAAAAACATTATATTTTTCCACGAATATTCGGCACCCAGACTGTATGTTTCGTTGTTATCAGTAGGGTGGTTGAGCTGACCTGCAAGGGTGAAAATATGATCTCTTTTCTTCACCGCATCCCATGCAATTCCTATCCTGAAAATGGCAGGTACCCCAATTTTCTCAAATGAATTTACGGTATCAACTCCGCTGAGTGTAATAACCTCAATAGCTCCCTTTGGCTCGGTATTGTACCCGAAATTAGAAACGCCTGCTGCAAACCTGGTATTTGCTTTCCCCACCTCATATTGAAATCCGAAATCAATAACTACATTTCCGGCATGTATTCCGGCATAGCTTTCACGGATATATTTAGCGGTGATGCCAAAAGAAAAGTTTTCAGTAAGAATCCTTGCAAGTGAAATACCCATTGCCAGGTTATTTGCTGAAAAGGTTTGTCCGGTGCCAAATGGCTGAAACTCCGTAGTTACAGGCATCAATCCAGTTGTAAGCATTTCAAAGCTGAGTCCGATAAAGGTTTGCCTGCTTAGCGGATGCACAATTCCCGTATAGCTAAGGTTTAGATCAGCGAAGTACAAGGCCTGACTGAATAGCAGGTGCCAGTCCTTGGAATCAATTTTTGTGATGCCTGCGGGATTCCAGTAAAGCGATGATACATCATTTACAACGGCCATCATGCTTCCCCCCATTCCGGTGGAGCGTGCATCCGGTGCAATTTTCAGAAACTGAAACCCTGTCGTTCCTGTCCTGCTTCCTCCGAATGACGGAAGCAATTGTGCTTGTGTAGCTGATACAAAAAGGCACAGGATCACAATGAGGGTCTTCATTTTCATGAGAGTGGAAAAATAGCCACCGGATTAATATGGCTGTTTGCAATTTTAGTCAACTCCCTGATACTTGTTCAGAAAAGTTTTAATAATGTTTCAGATGGCCATCTTCTTATATCAACTTTACGCCCATGCATTTTTTTCCGGAAAAATTAGAACAATATGCCACCGGGCATACGAAGCCTGCAAGTGAGGTTTTAAACTCACTTGAGCGTGAAACATATGTCCGCATCTATATGCCGCAAATGGTCTCAGGACATTTGCAGGGAAGATTTCTAAGCATGGTAAGCAAAATGCTGAACCCCGGAAATATATTGGAGATCGGAACATTTACCGGTTACTCGGCGATTTGCTTAAGTGAAGGGTTGAAGGATGGCGGCACATTGTATACCATTGATATAAATGAAGAACTGGAAGCGCTGGCAAAGAAATATTTTGAGCAGGCAGGACTGGGCAAAAAAATAAAATATCTTACCGGCAATGCCGTTGAAATCATCCCGCAGCTCGATGTTCAGCTCGATCTGGTTTATATTGATGCTGATAAAGAAAACTATTCAAAATATTACGATCTGGTTTTTGAAAAGTTAAGAAGCGGAGGTTTAATTCTCGCTGATAATGTTTTATGGAGCGGGAAGATTATTGATGAAAAGCAGGATCAGGAAACGAAAGCTTTGGTAGCTTTCAATGACAAAGTTCAGCGCGATGAAAGAGTTGAAAATGTACTGGTAACAATTCGGGATGGAGTAATGATGGTGCGAAAGAAATGAAGAATGAAAATCAGAAGAATTTAAAAATGAAAGGTGAAGTGATCCATTACCTCCTGCATATACCGTTAGAAATCCGAACCGGGATTTGCATGGTTGCCTGTTTTCTCCTCCTCACCATTACAGCCGGTGCACAGCAGACCTATGATGAGCGGGTAGAACAATACATTGCGCAGTATAAGCCTATTGCTCTGGAAGAAATGCAGCGTACAGGCATTCCGGCAAGCATCACGCTGGCACAGGGTATCATTGAATCATCGGCGGGACAAAGTCCGTTAGCCACCGTAGCAAATAACCATTTTGGAATTAAATGCCACAATGACTGGGGCGGTGAAAGTTATTTATATGATGATGATCTGAAGCAGGAATGTTTCCGCAAATACAATTCAGCAGCAGAATCATACAAAGACCATTCTGAATTTTTAAGAACCAAGCGGCGCTACGAGGTGCTTTTTACTTACGATCCTGTTGATTATAAGGCCTGGGCAAAAGGACTGAAGCAGTGTGGCTATGCCACTAATCCGCAATATGCTAACACACTGATCAGGTGTATCGAAGATTTTGATTTGCACCAGTGGGATTTAAATGACAGGGATCGTGCAAGGTGGTTCGCGAAGATGAATAAAACCAATGATCACCATGCGGAAGCGATGGAAATGGAAATAAATCATGAATCAGGAAATGAATGTGACCCGGCATTAAACCGGGAATATATGCCGAATCGCATTTCTGTTTTTAACAACATCAAATATGTTATAATTGAGGATAATGAGTCGTTTAATGACATCGCATCACGTTTTGAAATTGGCATAAACAGACTCATGAGGTACAATGATATAACTGATCCTTCGCAGGTTCATACGGGCGACCGTATTTACCTGCAGCCAAAGAGAAAAAACGGGGATGTAAAAATTCATATTGTTCAGCACGGTGAAACAATGTTTACCATCTCAAAAGATCATGGTATTCAGCTGCGTGAGTTGTACGAAAAAAACAGAATGGTTTTAGGTACCCAGCCAGTCGCCGGACAAACCCTTTTTTTGCATGAGACATCCGGTGCAGCTCCGGATGTAGTGGACCCTTCAGTAAATACTGCGGATGCATCCAATGATTCCCTACATGAAATTTTGCCCGGTCAGTATTACATTGTTGCGAAAGGAGACACATTATATAGTGTTTCAAAGAAATACAATCTTACTATAGAGGAAATTAAGCAGCTGAATCGTCTTTATTCACAGAATTTATATGTTGGGCAGAAGCTGAGGGTTAATCGTTAATAAGGATTTATGCTCTGATTCAATACTTCAATTCCGATAAAATTTTTTTTGCAGTTTCCTCCAGGCATTCTGAAACCGAAGTAAATTGATATCCGGTTGCTTTTACAACTTTAGAATTATCAAAAAATGACCGGCGGGAAATAATATATGCTGTTTGCCTGGTCACAACCGGTAATATTCCGGTGAGCTTATATTTCATCATCTCTTCCCTCCATAAAAATTCCATCATCCATGGCTTTATACTAATGGATGGCCTTGTTTTTTTTAATTGATCTGCAACAGAAAAAAGAAATTCCTTTATGCTGAGATTTTCACTGTTAATGATGAACCGTTCGCTATGAATATCTGATTCCATTAATTTAACCATAATGTTCACTACATCTTTTGCACCTGTGAAACCTGTGCCCCCGGCAGAAAAAAACCTCAATCCATTCCATACATCAGAAAAAAATCTTGCCGATCCCTTTTTCCAGTTTCCATCTCCAATAATTACGGAGGGATTTATGATTACTGCATTCAAACCCTCAGCAATACCACGCCATACTTCACGCTCGCCCAGAAATTTACTTACAGCATAATCGGACGTCCGGTTATTTGCATCCCAACCTGTCTTTTCAGTTATGACCTCACTGATTTTACCACTTCCCAGGGCAGCAACAGAGCTTACGTGCAAAAGTTTTGTGATTTTCATTGCCAGTGCTGCATTTACTACATTGGCTGTTCCCTCCACATTCGCTTTCATTAACTTTTTGTGATCATCAGGAAGAAAAGAAACCAATCCTGCGCAGTGATAAAGCTTATCACAACCCTTCATTACCTGCTCCAGTGCGGTTACATCAAGCACATCTCCTTCAACCCACTCGATTTGTTTCGCGGCTTCAGCTTCGAGCAAAATTTTTGCAGAGCTTCGCTTCAATGCGCGTACTTTTTCGTCCCGTTTTACTAATCCACGCAGAAGGTGGGTTCCAAGAAAACCGGTTCCCCCGGTAACAAAAATCATTGACAAAATAATTTTTGGTAAGATAGCACCAACCTCTTTAATTCGGAGATGAACACAGAGGCAAAGGGGGGAAAATAAAGATTTCAAGTGTTTTCATGCAATCGCTTCGGCACCGTGGTACGCTTCTTCCATCTCTGAAAAAATCATTTCTATTTCATCAACAGTTTCCATGCGGACAAGCCTGTCACGGAAGACCGAAATATTCGGTAGCCCTTTGAAGTAATTTGAATAATGCTTTCTCATCTCAAGAATCCCGAGTTGCCCTTCCTTCCATTCCACAGATTTATATAAATGTGTTCGTGAGACTTCAAGGCGTTCTTCAATTCCTGGAGCAGCGGGTAGCTCGCCTGTCTGCAGAAAATATTTTACCTGATTAAAGAACCATGGATTGCCTATTGCAGCACGCCCGATCATCACTCCGTCAACTCCATAATGGTCACGAATGAATTTTACCTTCCCGGCGGAAGTAACGTCGCCATTCAGAAAAATGGGAATTTGCATCCGCGAATTATTTTTCACTTCTGCAATTCTTTCCCAGTTTGCCGTGCCTTTATACATCTGCTCCCTCGTGCGTCCATGAATACTCAGAGCAGCAATTCCAACATCCTGCAACCGCTCTGCAACTTCATAAATATTGATGGATCCGTCATCCCATCCCAGCCGGGTTTTTACTGTTACAGGCAACTTTGATCTCTTCACTATCTCACCCGTCATAGTTACCATTTTGGGAACATCCTTCAATATCCCTGCACCGGCACCCCGGCATGCCACTCCTTTAACAGGGCAGCCGAAATTTATGTCAATCAAATCAGGCCGCGCCTCTTCAATGATGCTGACACAATTCACCATGGTATCGATCTCGCCTCCAAAAAATTGAATTCCGATGGGCCGCTCATAATCATAGATGTCAAGCTTTTGAACACTTTTCTTCGCATGGCGGATCAGTCCCTCAGAAGAAATAAACTCAGTATACATCAGATCCGCGCCGTTCATTTTGCAAACTGCACGAAAAGGCGGATCGCTCACATCTTCCATAGGTGCAAGCAACAAAGGGAAATCCCCGAGTTCAATGTTTCCGATTTTAACCACGGATTGATTTGAATTTCTCGCTTAAAATAGCCTTCAAATTTACGATTTTTGTCGCATGAACAGGCGACAATACTTCATGGATAATATACATCCGGCAGGGCAGATAGGTTTATTAGGCTGGATATGTATTATATCTGCCATGATGTTTTATTTCCTGAGTAAGTACCTGATGCTGCCATTGTTTCACATCAGTTCCGTTCAAGAGCTATCCCAGGCTGCAATCAGTAATCCTCAGGGGATGCTGATGAATGCTAACCAGGTAAATGCGCTCAAGTTTTTGCAGTTTATGCTCACAATGGGTACGTTTCTGTTTCCTGCCCTGCTATTTGCAAAATTGAAATTTCCTGAGGGGGATTTTCTGAAGCTCAATTCCAAAATCAGTTTGGTTCCGGTAATGCTTGGTATACTGATCCTTATTTCAGCAACTCCCTTTGTTGATCTGATGTTTTACCTGAACCAGCAGTTAAAGCTCCCTTCCTTTCTCTACGGGATAGAAAAATTAATCAGGGACTCTGAAAATGCTGATGAGCAGTTCACCCTGCTCTTTTTAAAAACTCCTCGCCCTGCAGATCTTTGGATCAACCTGATAGTGATTGCAATTATTCCTGCCATTGCAGAAGAGCTATTATTTCGTGGCTGCCTGCAACAGATCCTTCGTGACTGGACAAAGAATATACACGTTGCAGTTTGGGGTGCAGCCATCCTTTTCAGCTTTATTCATTTTCAGTTTTATGGATTTGTCCCGCGGGTTTTGCTTGGTGCCTTGCTGGGTTACCTGTTTGTGTGGAGCGGAAGCCTCTGGGTTCCCATCATTGCTCATGCAATCAACAATGGAGCACAGGTGATACTCGCCTATCTCCATGAGCATGAAATGATTCAGCTGGATATTACATCGGATCAAATGCTGCCGGTTTCTGTTACACTTATTGCCTCTGTAATTTGCATTGGATTATTATGGCTTTACAGGCGAATTGTTGCTGAAAGACAGTTCATTTATTAGTGAAAAGATGGGTTTGGAAAATTACAACGGTGGAGAAAGGTAATCATGAATGATGAATGGATCAAGGTTTTTGAAACCACTAAAATGCATCAGGCATTGATGGTGCAATCCGTTCTTAAAGAGCATCATATTTACTCTGTACTTTTTAATCAGCAGGATTCACTTTACGTTGTTATGGGGGAAATTCAGGTGATGGTGAGAGCTGAAGATGGTTTTGATGCGATCAATATTATTGAAGCAGAAATTACCTGATGTGCAAATGAAAGACCTTCCAAAGCGAACCCTAACTGCTGTAGTCTTCGGCGCAATGATGCTTGGCGGATTGCTGTGGAACCGGATTTCATTTTCGATTCTTTTAATCCTCATCCAGACAGGCTGCATTTATGAATACCTGGCACTGATCAGAAAATTTCAAAGCTATTCCGGAAATACAAGGAAAATTGGCTTCTGGGTTACATACGTTTTATCGGGCTCAATTTTACTGGCACTCATCATTTTCCAATCGGATTTTATGAGTGTTTCCTATGGAATTCTTGCAATCCCACTCTGCCTTTTGCTGTTAGCAGCAGAACTATTATATAATTCTGAAACACCTTTTATAAATGGCTTATTGAATGCCGGTGCCGTCATTTACATTAGCTTGCCATTGATCTTTTTTTACTCGCTCGCTGATTCATCCCTTTTTGAAGATCCGAAAGAATGGTTTCCCGGTAATAACTCAATTGCACTGGGAATCGTGCTGATTATATGGACGAGCGATACTTTTGCCTACTTCACCGGATCGCTTTTCGGCAGGCACAAAATTCTGCCCCATATTTCACCCAAAAAATCCTGGGAAGGATTTTCAGGAGGATTGGTTTTCGCAATGATTGCTGCATGGCTCCTTTCAAAATATTTTATACACCTCGATACCCGCAACTGGTTGATTGTTGCCCTTATCGTGGTAATATTTGGAACCATTGGTGATTTTGTAGAGAGCATGATCAAGCGGCAGGCAGGGGTGAAAGATTCCGGAAATTTGCTTCCCGGTCATGGGGGATTTCTCGATCGCTTCGATGCGTTGCTGTTTAGCGTACCCTTTGTGACGATTTATCTTTTGCTTAGTTCTTAAATTAAATTCTGATATCCATGCGCATCCACAGGGAAGGAACTGTTACCATTATTGGTGTTTTTATTCTTTTGGTTCTCCTTAATTATGGTATTGATCGCTTTGTGGTTCACATACAGATCATTCAATTTTTACTTGCCGTTGCATCCCTTGCTTTTTTTCTATTCATCATCTCCTTTTTCAGAAATCCCCTACGAAAAACAATCATTAATGCAGGCGAGGTGATTGCGCCTGCCGATGGCAAAGTAGTGGTGATTGAACAAACAGAAGAAACTGAGTATTTTCATTCTAAAAGAATCCAGGTTTCTATTTTTATGTCGCCGGCTAATGTTCATGTTAACCGGACTCCGATCAATGGTGAAGTGAAGTATGTGCAATATCATCCGGGGAAACATTTCATCGCGTCCCTGCCCAAATCTTCAACTGACAACGAGCACAACACAATTGTGATTCGTGACGGGCAGCATGAAATTCTCTTAAGGCAGATCGCCGGGATTTTAGCAAGAAGAATTGTAAGCTATCTAAAAACTGGACAACAGGTTAATGCAGGTGACCATCTTGGTTTTATCAAATTCGGCTCTCGAGTAGATGTTTTTTTCCCGCCTGATGCCGAGATACTGGTTAAGCTTAATGACTATGTTCGCGGGGGTGAAACGGTGATGGGGAAATTTTCGGTGTGATTTTTATTACCAGACAATAAATTTCCTGGTACATTTAATAGATTAAATTTAACAGGCAGATTAATTTATTTTAACTATAAAAATCTTTTACTATGCAATGGTTCGGCAGAAGAGGCAGCGGAAATGTTTTTGACAGAAGAGGAGTTGGCGGTGGTCAGCTTGTGGCCGGGGGCGGAGTTCTGGGAGTGGTAATTCTTATTGTAAATTTTTTACTCGGCGGAAATCCTGATCAGCTCCAGCAGCAGCTTCAGAACGGTGTGCGGGCGCCCATGACAGCGGAACAAAAAGCAGAAGAAGATTCTCTTGCCCGGTTTGTTTCAGTAGTCCTTGCTGACTGCGAAGACGTATGGACCAAAATTTTTGAAGAGCAGGGGCAGGCTTATCAGTATCCTAACCTCGTCTTGTTTACCGGATCTACGGAAACAGGCTGTGGTTTTTCCAGTGCTGCCACGGGTCCTTTTTATTGTCCGCAGGATAACCAGGTTTATATTGATCTTTCATTTTTTCAGGAGATGCGCACCCGGTTTCATGCCTCGGGAGATTTCGCCATGGCCTATGTGGTCGCACACGAAGTCGGTCATCATGTGCAATTCCTCCTCGGCACGTTCGACAAAGTCTCAAGGCTTCAGCAACAATCCGGGGGTGAGGCAAACAAATATTCCGTAGGCCTTGAGCTGCAGGCAGACTTTTATGCGGGTGTTTGGGCACATTACGAGCAGAATATGAAAAATGTACTTGATCCCGGTGATATTGATGAAGCCCTCAACGCTGCCAATGCAATAGGGGATGACCGCCTGCAAAAGCAGTCGCAGGGTTATGTAGTTCCGGATGCTTTTACCCATGGTACTTCAGCACAACGTGCATATTGGTTTAAAAAGGGCTACGAGACCGGCGATATTCGCCAGGGAAACACCTTCGCTACCCTGGATTTATAAAGGGGTTTATGTTTTAAATTCAAACCGGGAATTCCTTTATTATTCCAGGAAAATTTTTTAGCTGCATCTTCACTTGCATGATTTTGCTTTTTATCTGGCTGTTAAATTATTGTATGACCCGCTCTCCTGATGATCTGCTCACCCCATTTGAAAAAGGAAATGGAAACCAAACCTGCAACTATCAGGAATGCATTTCTTTTTATGAAATGCTTGACTCGATAAATGACCGGGCGAAGCTTATCAACTGCGGAACTACCAGTGCCGGAAAGTCGGTTCATCTGTTTGTGATCTCATCTGATCAAAACTTTGAGCCGCATAAAATCCATGATCAGGGAAAATGTGTGCTGCTCATTAATAATGGTATTCATCCCGGAGAACCGGATGGTATTGATGCCTCGATGATGCTCGCAAGAGACCTGCTGACTAAAAGAAAACTTACCTCATTGCTCGATCACGTAGTGGTGTGCATCATTCCGGTGTATAATGTGGCCGGCATGCTGAGCCGCAACAGCACCTCGCGTGTAAACCAAAATGGTCCGGAACAATATGGCTTCAGGGCTACCGCCCAGAATTATGATCTCAATCGTGATTTCGTGAAGTGTGATGCGCCAGAGTCACAGGCTTTTACTAATATTTTTCAAACATGGAAGCCGGAAATTTTCATTGACACCCATGTGAGCAATGGCGCAGATTATCAATACACCATGACGCTGATATCCACTCAAAAAGACAAGCTCCATGCGATCCTTTCAGCATACCAGCAAAAAACTTTTTTGCCGGATCTGTTTATGGCCATGAAGAATAATGAATTTGAAATGACACCCTATGTAAATCCGGCAAATGAAATTCCTGATTCAGGCATTACCGGCTTTCTGGAAACGCCAAGATTCTCAACGGGGTACACAACTCTTTTCAATTGCATCGGCATGATGCCTGAAACACACATGCTGAAGCCGTATAAACAGCGCGTGCTGTCAACCTATGCTTTTGAAAAAGAAGTTCTGACCATTACGAATCGTGATGCTGAAATTATCCGCAGGAATAAGCTCGCAGCCGATGAGGCAATAAGCAAACAATCTTCCTTTCCACTTGACTGGAAACTCGATGAAGGGAATTCCGACCTGATTCCTTTTAAAGGATTTGAAGCAAAGTATAAGAGGAGTGAAGTGAGCGGTTCAATGAGGTTGTGGTATGACCGGAGCGAGCCATTTGAAAAGCAGATTAAATTTTTCAACAATTACCACTCTTCAGTCACCATAGTAAAACCATTTGCCTACATCGTTCCGCAGGGATGGGGACCTGTTATTGACCGTTTGAAACGGAATAATGTTTTAATGAAGCGATTATCAACTGACACTTCACTCCGCGCGGAGGTTTATTTCATTGATGATTACAAATCCTCCCCAAATGCCTATGAGGGTCACCATGTTAATTCAGAGGTTAGGCTTCACTCAGAAAAACAAATGGTGCAATTCTTCACAGGAGATTATGTGATCTTCCCGGATCAAAGCTGCAATCGTTACATCGTTGAGATGCTTGAGCCGGAGGCACCTGATTCCTACTTCGCATGGAATTTTTTCGATCCCATCCTTATGGAGAAAGAATATTTTTCTGATTATGTATTTGAGGATCTTGCCGCAGAGCTAATGAATACAGATGCGGCGCTGAAAAAGCTTTTTGATGAAAAGAAAATTTCCGATCCTGAACTTGCAAAAAATCCGCAGGCGCAATTGCATTTCATCTATCAGCATTCAAAGTATTTTGAGAAATCATACAGGAGATATCCGGTAGTTCGCCTACATGAAAAAATGAACCTACCCCTGGAATAAATCATAAGGCTATTAATTCCTGGAATAAGCGATTGTTTGAAAAATCCTTTACTTCAATTTGTTGCAGGGCTTTTGACTTAAAGGAAAATTTCAATGAGCTGGGTTTTTCAGGAAGATTTTCTAAATCCTGGCGGTGGCGAATTTTATTTGTACCACATCCATGTCTCCTTTTTTATGGATACGGATGATTGGTTGACACCGCCGGGTCCCTCGAAAACCTGGCGCGGGTACGATGCTCCTCCCTCACTATGCTTTTTTGTGATTGCCCTCTTTATTGTTTACCTTTATTATTCGATAACCCAATCCTACAACCACATTTGAGTTTTTGCGTACAAATCCCGGGCTTTTATCAATTACAATGTTGCGCAGCGATTGATAAGCACTCACGCTTACAAAAATGCGATTCGAAATATCCTCCTGTGCTCCGATACATATCCCGAAGTCAAAATTGTTCACTAATTTATTTGTAAAAGTGTTGGAGAAAGTTATAGTTGAATCACCGCTGTAAGCAATTCCATTTTCAAAGGCACGCTGGCGCACAGCATATCCTGCTTGTATTCCTCCTTTCATGGTGAAATGACGTATACTGTAACCAAAGCATACAGGAAAGCTCAAATAGTCGAGTCGGGTTATTATTATATCAGTCCCATAGCTATTAGTGTCACCCGGTACTATATTAGTAAAATTTGCGGTTACTTTTCCTCGCTGAACAAGAAAATTAAACTCTGCCAATAAACTGGCGTGCTTGCTCAGCTTATATTCAGTAAATACACCGGATTGAAAACAGAATAACGGATCGCTCTGGTTGGTTGCATTCGTAGCAGGAGTTTTTAACGAAATGTAACTTAATCCTGCGCGTGCTGAAATGCCGGCACTGCTGAATTGTGCAGAGGCAGCATTAGAAAGAAGAGTAAGTGAAGCGAAAAGAAATAAGGTTTTCATGACTTAATTTGTTTAACACCTTATGCTTGTATTTTTTGTTTATTATCTATTAGAAAATGCGCAGTGTAAAAATATTAAGCATTGAATCCTCGCTGTGACCTCAGTTGAATAGCCGCCCATATTAAGAGACAGAGCTAGGAGGTAAAAATATTAAAGTTAAAAAACTTAACGCTGGATTTGTAACTCTAAAACCTCATGCAGGGTGAGTACGAAAAAAAATTTCCAAAACAATCATTTCCAAAACTCCTGAGTGCGTTTTTTTATTTGCTATTTCTTTTGTGATTAGCTGCTTTATTAGTTTTCTTTATTAGGTTATAACCTAATCCTACAACCAAATTTGAGTTTTT
>JBDSEA010000069.1:0-7368 GCA_039920305.1 Chitinophagales bacterium | reverse complement strand
AAATCCTCCGCAGTAACTTGTGGAAGCGCCCGATCTATTTTGCAATCTCGGTTCAATCCGATGCATATCTCGGACTGAATAATTATTTTCAGCAGGAAGGGTTGACCTACCGCCTCGTACCTTATATCACCAAGCAGGAAGATGGATTGCCGGGTGGTGTGCAAAGTGATGTGATGTACAATAACATGATGCACAAGTTTGCATGGGGCGGCGTTGACAAGCATGATGTTTACCTCGATGAAAATATTAACCGGATGGTAACCAACCTTCGAAGCAATTTTGCGCGGCTCTCTGCGGCGCTGATCCAGGAAGGAAAAATGGATTCAGCAATTCAGGTACTGGATAAATGCATGGCCGTTCTTCCCGAAAAGAATGTACCGGTCGCAACAATAAATGTAGCCCTGGGCAAAAATTACTATGATGCCGGGGCAAGGGAAAAAGGAAAAGTAATTCTGCAGCGTTGCCTTGATGTGTATACTGATCAGTTGCGCTACTACACTTCACTTGATGTCGATAAGCGTAAATATTATACTCCGGAGATCAACGAGGGGGTTTACATCCTCAATAACATTGTACAGGTGACTCAGAAAAACGCCGAGACTGATTTAAATAAGAAAGCACAGGACGCTTTCAATAAATACGTGAATTATTACACGCCGCCTGATCAAGGTCAATAACATCTATGATCCCCTGATTATGAAGCTGCGGAAAATAAAATCTAAAAATTCAGTCAGGATTTGAAGTCTGTAATTCATCGCACTAAGGACAGACCGGTGGTAATCCGGGGTATCCATGCCGTTGAGGAAGCATTTGCATCAGGTAAGAGCATTGAAAAGATTTTTATTCAGCGTGGATTAAAAAGTGAGGGAATTGCTTCGCTGATCCGTTTTGCCCAGCAAGGTGAAATCCCCGTTCAATATGTGCCGCCGGAAAAATTACATCACTTTGGTGCCGCACACCAGGGAATTGCTGCAACAGTTTCGCCTGTCTCTTTTTATAAAGCTGAAGACATTGTTGCGCAGGTCTACGAGCGCGGGGAATTGCCATTACTGATTATTTGCGACAGGATAACCGATGTAAGAAATTTCGGGGCGATTTCCCGTACTGCACTTGCTTCCGGTGCCCATGGAATAATCATTCCTCAGACTGAAGCAGCTTCGATCAATGCAGATGCTGTAAAGGCTTCTGCGGGTGCCTTGTTAAAGCTCCCCGTATGCCGTGAGAAGAATTTGCTGGTAACGGTTAAACAATTAAAGCTTCACGGCATCCAGATTCTGGCGGCAGAAGCTTCTTCCTCAAAATATATTTTTGAAGCGGATATGAAAATACCATCAGCAATTATATTAGGATCTGAGGGGGAGGGGATTTCTCCTGAGCTCTTAAGGGTTGCCGATGAAATTGTAAAGCTTCCCATGGCAGGAAATTTCAATTCATACAATGTTTCTGTTGCAGCAGGAATGATGTTATATGAGGCAATGAAGCAGAGGATGTAGTAGCCATTTTATCATCAGGTCATACAATCTCTGCCTATTGCTTTGTCTTTTAAGCAAATGGAATCAAAGGAATTCAAATTTGCCGGAAATATTATTGAATTTGAGGGATATTATTTTTGAAGCCAATGAAAAAAATTCTACTTCTGGGCTCGGGGGAGCTTGGAAAAGAATTCGTGATTGCAGCCAAGCGTTTAGGTCAGTATGTTGTTGCAGTTGACTCATATGATAATGCCCCTGCCCAGCAACTGGCCGATGAGCGGGAGGTGATTAACATGCTCAATGGCCATGCACTTGATGCTGTGGTTCAAAGGCATAAGCCAGATATCATTGTTCCCGAAATTGAAGCCATCCGGACTGAGAGATTCTATGATTATGAAAGGGATGGCATCCAGGTAGTGCCCTCAGCCCGTGCCGCCAATTTTACCATGAACCGAAAGGCAATACGTAACCTGGCCTATGAGGAATTAGGATTGCGTACCGCGAAATTTGCCTATGCCTCCACTTTTGCAGAATTTAAAATGGAGGTAGGCCGGATAGGAATTCCCTGCGTGGTAAAACCGCTCATGAGTTCATCAGGTAAGGGACAATCAGTTGTTAAGTCGGAAACTGATATAGAGAAAAGCTGGGACTATGCGCTGAGTGGAACCCGCGGTGATCTGATGGAAGTAATTATAGAGGAGTTTATTCACTTTACTTCTGAAATCACCCTGCTTACTGTAACCCAGAAAAATACCGGACTGCATGGCTCCCCTGTGCGTGGTCAAACACTTTTTTGTCCGCCTGTTGGTCACCGGCAGGAGCGTGGTGATTACCAGGAAAGCTGGCAGCCGCATGATTCCATTACTGATTTACAGTTAAAGGAAGCACAGATGATGTCAGAAAAAATCACAACGGCTCTTACCGGCGCAGGAATATGGGGAGTAGAGTTTTTTCTCACAGATAAGGGAGTTTATTTTTCGGAATTATCACCCCGCCCTCACGATACCGGGATGGTTACTCTTGCCGGTACCCAGAATTTAAATGAATTCGAATTACATCTCCGCGCAGTGCTTGGTCTTCCTGTTTATGAAATTAAATTGGAGCGGGCAGGAGCAAGTGCAGTGATACTGGCTGATCGCGATGGCCTTTACCCGGAGGTTGAAGGTTTGACAGAAGCACTTAATCATCCCCAAAGTGATGTAAGAATTTTCGGTAAGCCGGCCATACGGCCCTACAGACGCATGGGTGTGGCGCTTACTCATGACGTGATCGGAAGTGATGTAAAAGAACTGGTGAATAAGGCAAGGAAGATTGCTTCAGAAATAAGGTTCAGACCTTAGAATATCCCTGTTGTGGGTTTAAGTGTCATAAATATTTCCTTCTGTAAACGAAGAAAGCGAAACCAATCTTTCGATCAATTTCGCTTTCGCAACTTAAGAAACCGTAGCTTCCTAAGCTACTTTGATTTTCGAATCCTTCGATCCATCTTGCGATTTCACTCTTCTCTTCTTTTCAGTTGAGAGGTTCTTGTTATTGCTAACTGAACCGGATGTTTTAATCAACGGGTCAAACATACAATTATCAAATAGTCATTGCCAAGTTTTTCAGAAGCTTATTTCGCACATCCTTTCAACATAGGTTATTCACAATTGTTGAAAATGCATTATCCCTAGGAACTGAGTTGGTTTTCCAGTGAATTCAAACATACCAAACTATAATTCCTGCCTGAATTGCCCTGCTGTCGTAACTGGAAATAGATTTTTAGGGATTAATGTTGTGAAGCATATCTGCTGTCATTCCATCCAGGTCATATTCCGGTTTCCATTGCCAGTCATTTCCTGCAATGGAATCATCAATGCTCTCGGGCCAGCTGTCTGCAATTTTCTGCCGGAAATCAGGCGCGTAAGCAATTTTAAAATCTGGTATTAGCTTTTGAATTGAAGCAGCCTGTTCCTCCGGGGTAAAAGAAATTGCGGAGATATTGTATGAGGACCGAACTTTAATTTTGTCAAAGGGTGATTCCATTAATTCCACCGTGGCACGGATTGCATCCGGCATGTACATCATCGGCAGTCGTGTTTCTGCAGAAAGAAAACATTCGTAGTATTTATTTTTTTTAGCTTCAAAGTAAATGTCAATTGCGTAATCGGTTGTGCCGCCTCCTCCGGCAGTTTTGTAGCTGACCAGGCCGGGATAGCGAACGCTTCGCACATCGAGATGCTTTTTCTGAAAATAATAATCACACCAGCGCTCTCCGGCAAGCTTGCTGATGCCGTAAATGGTATTGGGTTCCATGATCGTCCACTGCGGCGTGTGCTGCTTCGGTGTATTGGGTCCGAATACTGCAATTGTGGATGGCCAGAAAAGTTTTTTCACCTCATTCTCCACACATGCATCAAGCACATTGCGCAATCCTTTCATGTTTACCCTCCATGCCAGCTCCGGATTTTTTTCTCCTGTAGCTGAAAGAATGGCAGCAAGATGATATATCTGAGCCACCTTGTTTCTCCTGATGCAATCAATAAGGCCCGGCTTATTCAGCACATCCAGCCGCTCGAATTTGCCGCTTTCCTTCAGCTCGGTGTCACGTGGCTCATTCAGGTCTGAGGCTATTACGCCCGAATAATTTTTACGAAGCGCCATGGTCAGTTCTGAACCGATTTGCCCGCATGCTCCAATAATGAGTATCGTTTCTTCTTTCATACATGATTTAGAGTGAACAAATGTAATTTGATTCGTGAATGGTTATCACAGGCCCAGCTGCTGTTTGAATATGAAACTACATTCCTATTTTTAGCCGCTATATTTCTCACCATGAAAGAAAAAGAAAAACAGGGAAAGATTCACCTTGCTACACCTGAAATTACTTTGCCGCGTGAAGCTTCATTGAGTCAAAAATTATTACCGCATATAATTGCCGCCATTGTTTTTCTGGTGATTACTGCCCTGTATTTCTCACCCATGATTTTTGACAACATGGCCATGGAGCAGAGTGATATTCTCCAGGGCAAGGGAATGTCAAAAGAGCTGGTTGACTTCAGGGATAAGACGGGGCAGGAGGCACTCTGGACGAACTCGATGTTCGGCGGAATGCCGGGCTACCAGATCTCGGTTTTGTACAGGGGTAACCTCCTGCAATATATTGATAAGCTTTTCTCACTAACCGTGCTTCCTTATCCTTCAGGATTACTGTTTCTTACCCTTGTTTGTTTTTACATCATGCTGGTGGTGATGGGTGTTTCACCATGGCTTGCCATTACCGGTGGAATTGCTTATGCCTTAAGCTCATATGATCTTATCATCCTGGAAGCCGGCCACAATTCCAAAATGCATGCGATCGCACTCGTACCGCTTTTGATTGCAGGAATTTTTCTGCTTCGCAAAAAGAATTACTGGTGGGGGGGGATAGTCACCGCTATCGGCTTATCGCTCCAGGTGTATGCAAACCATTTGCAGATAACCTTTTATATGTTACTTCTGATTGCAGCCTATGCCGTTGTGGAGGCTGTATATGCTTTTCGGAATAAGGATTTAAAAAACCTCTTTATTACCGGCGGAGTCCTTGCAATTGCTGCAATTTTTTCAGTACTGACAAATCTGTCCATGCTGTGGTCAACTTATGATTATGTTCCATCAACAACCCGCGGACCTTCAGATCTTGCTTCAAATAAGCAATCGCATGGCGGCCTGGATCATGATTATGCATTTATGTGGAGCTCGGGGAAAATGGAAACGTTTACGCTATTGATTCCTGATTTTCTGGGCGGGGCATCAGGAGCGAAGCTTGGCGAAAATTCAAACTTCGGGAAATTGCTGAAGCAGTATAATGTTGCTCCTGCCCAGCGCAAGCAATACCTGAGCCGCGCGCCTATGTATTTTGGAGACCAGCCCTCAACAGGCGGTCCGGTTTACCTGGGCGCCATGGTTTGTTTCCTTTTTGTCCTGGGATTGATGATGGTGAAGGAACGCACGCGCTGGTGGCTGCTTTCGATTTCAATACTTGCCATCCTGCTGGCGTGGGGCAGGAATTTTCAATGGTTCAGCGATTTATTCTTTTATTATTTTCCGGGCTATAACAAATTCCGAACTGTGGCGATGAGCCTGGTGCTGGTACAATTTGCATTTCCTCTTCTCGGTATCCTTGTACTTGCCAAAATTTTAAATCGTGATTACGATAAGAGTGAATTGATCACGAAGCTCAAATACAGTGTTTACATAACCGGCGGATTGTGCTTGTTTTTCGCACTGTTTGGATCCATGTTTCTCAGTTTTAAGGGAGGTGGTGATGCGCAACTGGCGGGTCAGCAGCCGGTCCTGGATGCAATTATCTCTGATCGAAAATCACTTCTCAGGTTAGATGCTTTCCGCTCTCTGGCTTTTGTACTTCTTCCGGCGGGGCTGATATGGATGTACGTGACAAACAGGCTGAAACAAAACTTTTTTTTGCTTGCCATCGGGATGCTCATGTTTGCGGATTTATTTTTCGTTGGTAAAAGATATCTTGACAGCGATGACTTTGTAAGCAAGAGCGATTATGCGAATTTTTACTCTGCCTCCACCACCGATGAACTGATATTGAAAGATCAGTCAAAGGATTATCGTGTGCTCAATCTTGCATCAAATACTTTCAATGATGCAAAGACTTCATACTTCCATAAATCTGTCGGTGGCTATCATGCAGCCAAGTTGCGCCGGTACCAGGAAATTATAGAGCACCAGCTTTCCCAGGATTCTGCAAGGCGCTCTTCATTCCCATTTAATAAATCAGTGGTAGATATGCTCAATACAAGGTACATTATTGTGCCGAACAAGCAGCAGGGTGAGCAGGTGATACCCAATGCGCAGGCGATGGATAATGCCTGGTTTGCAGATTCGGTTTTAATGGTAAGCAATGCTGATGAGGAAATGAAAGCGCTGGATCACTTTAATCCCGGAAACACCGTAATTATTGATAGGCGCTTTGAATCACAGCTGAATAATTTTATTCCTGCGCCTGATTCCGCAGCATCAGTGATACTTGAAAGCTATGCGCCAAATAATTTAGTTTACAAGTCAAGATCTTCCCGCGAAAATATTATTGTCTTTTCTGAAATTTATTATCAGCCTGGCTGGGATGCGTTTGTGGACGAAAAAAAAGCAGCGCATTTCCGGTGCAATTACATCCTTCGCGGAATGAGGGTTCCGGCTGGCGATCATACAATCACTTTTAAGTTTGAACCCGCCTCCTTCTTTACCGGCGAGAAAGTGGCTATGGCAAGCTCTGGTATATTGTTATTGCTGCTGACGGGCATCATCTTAAGATCTTTTTCCCCTAAATTGAGAAGGTTAAAGACATCCTGAAAAAATCACGGGGTATTATCAATGCCCCGCGATTTTTTGAGCAGCTATGGGGTCTTAATCATCTTGTTTCAAAATTTTTGTGGAAATCGTTTGATCAGACGTTGTCAACTTAATAAAGTAAATTCCTGATGGCAGTCCCTTTACTACATCATTCAAATTAATTTTAGAGTTGTCAGCTGAATTAAAAAATCTTATGAACGACCTCATTTCGATTCCATTGGCGGAAGTAATGGAAATAGTTCCCTGTGTTTGATTTAATGCCTTAACATCAAGTGTTAGCTGATCATTGAAAGGGTTAGGATATACATTCAGTTTCAATGCATCAAATTCTGCTTCATGAGTAATCTGTTTCCCGCCATTTGAAGTAGTATAGCAAACTTTCAGCTTCGGATGGATGCTTGCATTACTATGATCACTTGAAGCGAATTTCAGACTGCTGTATAAAGCCGCTTCATCCTTTAGGCGCAGCATAAATCCATAATTTTTATTTGGATGATTCACCATGTATTTCACCATTTTTTTGACATTGATATTGGGATAATCCTGAGCTGGATTT
>JBDSEA010000068.1:0-8897 GCA_039920305.1 Chitinophagales bacterium | reverse complement strand
ACCTTGTAAATGAACTGAACCAGTTTTCTGTAAAAGTTGAAATAATCGATGCCTGTGCCTCCAGTGATGAACTGCAAAAAGAATATGGTTTTTCACTCACACCAGAAATTTCCGGTGATTATGATGCAGTAATTGTTGCAGTGGCACATGATCAGTATCGCAGTCTTACAGAAGATTATTTCCTTTCAATCACCACTCCAAATGCAATCATTGCCGATATAAAGGGCATCTTCAGAAACAAGATAAATCAGCTTACCTACTGGTCACTCTGATTTCGTTTGAGTAATGGCTTTTTATCCTTTGCATTACCTTCTTAGTATTGGTTTAACCTTCTTCAGCTGGTTTCTCAGGGGTCAGAGCTTCTTTTACTAATAGCTTTGCATTTCAACACCATACTATTGAATAAACATCAAATTTTATTCTTATGAAAAAAATTTTTCTTATTAGCATTCTGTCACATACCGTTACCGTGTTAAGTGCTCAGGTAATTACCCAGCTATCATTTGTCGCTCCGCTAACATCCATTTTCGATATAAAATACATTAATAATCATATACTCGTCTCTCAGCAGGGGTTGAAAAGCTTTGATATCATTGATCCTTTCAACCCGGTTCTGTCAGCAACGGTTACCTATCCGGGCAGCTATGCATATCAGCTTACCGCGGAAGGTAAAAACGCCTATATGGCCGAGGGGGGAAATGGCACTTTTGCAGTTTATGATATCAGCAATATTGATGCGCCTTTCCTTAGCGGCTCGGTAAATATTCCTGCAACTTCTTTTCTGCTTGGGGGTGATATTGTTCCTCATGGAGATTATGTTTATATGACAGGCAGTGATTCGCTTTATACTGTCAATGTCTCGGATTCCTCAGCTCCGGAAGTTGTCAATGTTCAGCAAATCCCTTCCGCAGGAATTGAAGGCGGCGGGATGATGAGAATCATTGGAAACAGCTTATTTGTTACCACTACTTCTTCACTTAAAATTTATGATATTTCTGTTCCCGAAACACCCGTAATGATCACATCACTGGATTATACCCATAACAGTGAGTCAGGAATTTCAGCCGATACTCTAAATCAGCGGATATTTTTACCATGGGTATCAACTTTACAAACCGCCCTCGGATTCGATGCATATAATGTAAGTGATCCGCTCTTGCCGGTTTATCTTTTTTCTGACAGCACTACTTTTTCATCAGGTGATTATGGTAAAACAGCGTATCACAGCAATATTCTCTTTATTACCTCGGGTGGCGGTCTTAGGGTTTTTGATGTTTCAGACTCATCACATCATTATCTTGGTTCTTTTACCGGCCAGGATGTAGCAAATTCTTCTGTAGCACTCGATGTTTCTGATTCACTGATCTTCAACGGGCGTGGCAGCGGATTTGAAATACTCGAGCTTACCGGGGGATTTCCCACTTCTGCTTCCGCTTTGTTTTCAATTCACCAGGAGAATAATATTTATCCTAATCCTTGTAATGCTACAGATGGCTTTACAATTTTTCTAACAGAAAATTCAAAAAATTCTTCTGTGTCAATAATTGATTTGAATGGCAGGCAAGTAGCTTTTACTTTTTCAGACTCTAAAGATGAGAACCAGGTTCATGTGCAAACAATATGGGCCACCCCGGGCATTTATTTCCTGTCTGTTCAAAATAAAAATCGAATTTCAACTATGAAGATTTTTATAAACCAATAAGTTTTAATAACAGGCGATCCAGCATATAGACAGCCACACACTTGTGTGGTTTGGAAAGTAACCACGGGTGAATTTTTATTGCTATTTCCTTTCCATAACATCATAATCATCATGACTGCCCCAGATCCGGCTGGCTTTGGTAATATACCTTTCCCGGCTGGATATATTGAGCCTGAGGGTTGCAATTAATTTTTTGGACAAGCGGGATCACTATACACTTTGAATTATTCTTCAATTTCACCATCAAATTTTATTAAATGAGAATTCTTCTGATTGGAAATGGCGGACGCGAACATGCATTTGCTTATATGCTTGCAAAAAGTCCATTGTGTGAAAAACTGTTCATTGCTCCGGGAAACCCGGGAACAGAAAAACATGGGGAAAATGTACCTATTGCCCCGGTAGATTTCGAAGCTATTTCAGGTTTTGTATTGAAAAACAAAATCAGCATGGTAGTAGTCGGACCTGAGGGACCCCTCGTAAAAGGAATTTATGATTATTTTCAGGATAATTCAGCGTTGAAATCCATAGCGGTGATTGGCCCTTCCAAGGCGGGAGCACAGCTAGAAGGTAGCAAGGATTTCGCAAAGCAGTTTATGACGAAATACAACATTCCCACGGCAAATTATAAATCTTTCACACCTGACCAGCTTCATGAAGCAACCGCATACCTTGATGAGCAAACAATTCCGTTTGTGATAAAGGCTGATGGTCTTGCAGCAGGAAAAGGGGTGGTGATCTCTAAAAACCCGTATGAGGCGAAACAAGTATTGTACGACATGCTTCAGGGAAAATTCGGTGATGCAGGGACCAAGGTAGTTATCGAGGAATTTCTTCAGGGAATCGAAATGAGCTGCTTTGTACTCACAGATGGAACGCATTATAAAATTCTTCCAACTGCGAAAGATTATAAGCGCATTGGCGAAGGAGATACCGGGCCCAATACGGGAGGTATGGGTGCGGTATCACCGGTTCCATTTGCCGATGAAGTGCTGATGAAAAAAATTGAGAAGCAGATCATTCAGCCCACCCTGGAAGGACTGCGGAATGAGAAAATTATTTACAATGGTTTTCTCTACATTGGTTTAATGGTCGTGGATGCAGAACCATTTGTAATTGAATACAATTGCCGGATGGGTGATCCTGAAACCCAGGCCGTGCTTCCCAGGATAAAATGTGATTTCCTTGAGTTACTCGCTTCGGTACACGAGGGTAATCTCGAAGAAAAAATTATTGAGGTTCTTCCATATAGTGCGGTTGCTATTGTGCTTGCCTCAAAGGGTTATCCTGAAAATTATATGAAAGGAAAACTCATCAGCAATTTTTTGCAGGCAACTGAATGCGTTGTATTTCATGCCGGTACCCGCAAACGAATAAACGGCGACTTTGAAACCAGCGGCGGAAGAGTTCTTGCTATTACTTCCTTTGCAAGAAACCTGAATGATGCCCGCAAGCTTGCCATACGCAATGCTGAAGTGATTGATTTTGAGGGAAAATATTTCAGGAAGGACATTGGGAAGGATTTGATGTAGATCATTAAAGCGAAATCAATTAAAAATATCAGTGTAAAATGATGCATCACGGGATTCGCCGAGGCCTGAGCGCCTGATGAACAAAAGTCTCTTAATACCTGAAGTTAATTGAATTATACTTTAAGGATTATCAGTACATCCTCAAACCTGCTATAAATGCTCCGCCTTCGTGGGAATCGCATCTTCCTCCTCTCTGCCTTCAAATAAGTTTGTAAGGGAAAATTTACCTCCTCCATAGAAGAAAAAGAAAATCACGAGGTATAAAATTACCAGGGACATGATCCATTGGGGAGAATTTATAAAGCCATCACGCATGTTCACATAAAACACTGCACCCAGTAAAATGGGCACTTGTATGAGGCAACTGATACGAGTGAGTAATCCCACACCAATTGCCAATCCTCCAAGCATATGACACCACGCAACGATTAGTGCAAAGGATACATTAAACGACTCCATCCCGGTGGTATGCACCTTTTCAGTCAGGTCGTTTATATTAAACATGAACAGAAATCCTATAAGCAGAAGGGCAGTGCCAAGAGTAATACGCAGACCAAGAATTAGTCCCGGCAGATTTTTTTCAGTCCAGATGTCAAGTTGTTTGTTCCAGTTCATGGGATTGATTTTTAGTTAAGTGTAAAAGAGCTTATGAATTTTTCCGCTATGATAAAAAAGAGAATTTAGTTTGAGAAATATACTTCTATTTATTTTTCCCTTTCTAAATATTTTACCCGGTACAGATCATCATTGTATTAATTATCATTGTCAATCATTTGTCAAACGATCCACCGCTATTGCAAACCGGCTAAGCAGGAGTGTAGCTTTGATGAAACCTAAATTTTACAGCCATGAAAAACATCCTTACAAATTCAAACCGGGTTATCAGCTTCCTTTTTCCCGCTGGAAGAAAAATTTTCTATTCCTTTATTTTTGGTTTTTGTGTTGTGGGAATACATGCACAAAACTGTAACCCTGCTACCGCCTTTGATTATCTTGACATCAATAATGTAAAGGCCCGCATCAATAATGGTGGTGATATGTGGTGGAACCTGGTTAACAAGGCAGAATACATTGTGCCTCAATCAGGTATTGTATCCTCACTTTTTGCAGGTTCACTATGGATCGGAGGCCTGGATGAACAGGGTGATCTACATATTGCAGCGCAAACCTACCGTCAAAATGGAAACGATTTTTTTCCGGGGCCGCTTGATGCATCAGGAAATGTAACATCCCAGGTATGCAATGAATTTGATCGCATCTGGAAAGTGAATAAATCAACAATTGACTCATTTACTGCCGGATTATTTGCAGCAACACCATCATCCATTCAGCAATGGCCCGGGAGAAACAATCCTGATCTTTCATTTCTGCCTGACCAGGAACTCGCTCCTTTTATTGATATGAATGGCGACAATACCTACAATCCTTCCGATGGTGACTATCCGGCTGTTCCGGGTGATCAGGCGCTGTGGTTTGTTTTTAATGACAATGGAAATGTACATGGTGAAACAGGAGGAGCGCCTCTTGGAATTGAGATTCAATGCTTAGCATATGTATTCAGGGATACAGCTGCATGTACCTATAGCACAACCCTGTACCACTACCGCATTATTAATAAAAGTGTAAGGAATTATACAAATGTTTACGTGGGTTTATGGAGCGATCCCGATCTCGGATGCTATACTGATGATTATGCAGGCACTGACAGTTCTGGTAATTTAGGAATCGCTTACAACGGACAGGCCGTTGATGCAAATTCTTGTATTGATAATTATGGAAATATGCCACCGGTGCTGGCATTGCAATTATTACAAGGACCCACCGATCTTGACGGAACGGTTCATTATCTCGATAATTCGATGTACTACCTGAATGATTTTTCTGCGTTGGGAAATCCTGAGACTGCTGATGATTATTATGGATATTTGAAATCAGTATGGAAGGATGGGTCACATTTGACTACCGGCGGCAATGGCTACGGGGGCGCTCAGCCAATTGATTATTTTTATACCGGCGATCCTTCTGATCCTTATGGATGGTCCATGTGCGCCTCCAATGCAGCATTTGTTGATGCAAGGATCATTATTTCGAGCGGACCTGTGAGCATCAATTCAGGAGAGAAAAAGACATTTGATTTTGCAGCAGTATGGGACAATACCTCTGTTTATCCATGCCCGTCATATTCCACCATCGCTGACGTTGCAACATGCGTAAAGGAAAGCTTTAACAGTGATGTAGTTTTCACATGCAATGAAATTGCTTCTTTTACGGGAAATCACCTAAACGTTTTTCCAAATCCGGCACCTTCATCTTCAATCATTAATTTTTCCGGAATTAATATTTTGCAAGCGGAAATTTTTGATCTTACCGGAAGAAAAGTTTTTAATTCTGCTTTCCCGCAAGCTGAGGATTTGAAGTTTAACAGCACTCAGATTGGCAAAGGCTTATTCATTTACCGGGTCACCTTCATTGATCATTCATCACAATCAGGAAAGTTAGTTATTCAGTAGGAAATTCTTTCTGCCATGAATGGAAAACAGGCGCGCTCATTAGCTGTCGCCTGCTTTTTATTTTTATGTAATAGGCCATGCTCTCTGCATTTGTAAAAATCCTTGCTTCGGCAACCAATGTGAAATAAAATAAGAGGGAGATGAGTAAAACATCAACTGCATAGGATACAAATTCAAATCGATTTAAAATGAGTGCGTGATGAGCCGGAGCCAATTAATTTCTCTCAAACCGCTGATGAATATTGGCAATCAGAATACCTGTGGCAGCACCAATGAAATATCCGGCAATCACATCCGTAGGATAGTGCTTCCCTGATTTCACACGCAGGTACCCTACAACAGCAGGATAAACAGTAGCTGTACTCCATGCCCCGATTTTTAAAGCGAGATTATCAGAATTATCATTGATGATTTTAGCGGTATAAAATGTATTACAGGCGGTAACCGTTACATGCCCTGAGGGAAATGAGGATGTAGCACCCCTCGAATATTGAATACAAGCAGTATCTTGGGGGGAGCACAGATACGGGCGCGGCCGGTTCACCGTATTTTTAAAGGTACCATACACTCCAATCCCGTTTAGTAACGTTTCAGTATTCAATAAAAAATAGGTGCCAAAATCGCTGCGCATATTTGCATCCAATACAGGTACACCAAATGAACCAAAACTCAATGCCAGCATTATAGTACTGATGCGGTCGGCTGATTTATTATTATAATGAATGGTAGGAAGGTCAAAAATTGCAAGAAGTGTTGTGTCAATTGCAGATACTTGTTGCTGTGTTAAGCGGGGGTGGTTTTTATGAAGTAGCATAGCGTAGCTGAGTGTAACAGCACCAAACCCAAGGGTTGGGATTTCTTTGCGAGCGACAATTTCATAGGGAGATTGAGCACCTGACCCGAAAGCCATTACAAGGATCAAGACGATGAGGAACGTAAATTTCATGGAAATTATTCTTAATAATACGGGTGAATGCGTTGTGGTTAAAAATAACTTATTATTATTCGATTAGATTTTAGATGAAATTAATTTTGGTATCAACTAAATACTATGAGGGACAAGCTATTGAATGACATAAAAAGAATTGCCGTAGTGGGTGCAGGAACGATGGGCTCAGGCATTGCACAGCTTTGCGCACAGGCAGGTTTCGAGACGATCATATTTGACCTGGTAGAAAATTCCGCTGCCAGAGGAAAAGAAATCATAAATAGCAATCTTTCAATTGCGGTTGACAAGCATAAAATTTCAAAAGATGAAAAGGATAAAATTCTCTCCCGCCTCAAAGTTTCGGCTGAATTCATTGAACTGAAAGCTGATCTTATCATCGAAGCTATAGTTGAAGACCTTTCAGTAAAATCAAAATTATTCATTGATCTTTCAATGATCAATGATGGAAATACGATTTTCTGCACCAACACTTCTTCCATTCCCATTACAAAAATTGCTGAAAGTATTCCTCATCCTGAGCGAATAGCAGGAATGCACTTTTTTAATCCTGCTCATTTGATGATGCTGGTGGAGATTATAAGTGGAGAGAAGACCTCACCAAAGATTATAAATACAGTTTTTGAGCTTGCAAAAAAACTTGGTAAGGTGCCGGTAAAGGTGAAAGACTCGCCAGGATTTATTGTGAACCGGATCGGGAAATTATATCACACTGAACCCTTAAAAATCCTGGAGGATAATATGGCTTCCATTGAAACCATTGACCGCCTGCTTGAATCAACCGGTTTTAAAATGGGTCCCTTTAAACTGATTGATCTTATCGGTGTTGATTCAAATCTGAATGTTACCAAATCCCTTTATGATCTTTTTGATCATCATCCGAAATTTAAACCGAGCAACCTCCAAAAGTTGCTGGTCGATTCGAGATTCCTGGGGAAAAAAACCGGGAGGGGGTTTTATCGTTATTAAATCGGGCAGCTCCTTTCTATATTTTCACGCAGCGGAGGCGTTTTATGGTTATTTCTCTGTTAATATTTTAATTTGCGCTGAAAATATATCAATCCCCATCACATTCTATGAATATAACTGCCCGTAAGGTCATTACCTCCTTCCTCTGTGTTGTGTTTTGTTGCAACTACTGTTTCAGCCAGTTGATTGACTTAGGATTAAGCGGCTACAAGACTTCTATTGAAACGCCATACAATCTTGACAAGCAAAAGGATCTCGCAGTCAGCCTCAGTGCTGTTGCCCTAATCGGTACAGGATTTTTTTTGAAATCATTAAAGCCCTCTATTGATTCAATTGATTTAGTGAACCCGGATATCAGTAAAATTCCATCATTCGATATTTCCGCGATACATCAATCCAATCCCGGTTATCAGAAGGCAAGTGATATCCTGGAATATGTTGCGGTGGCATTACCCTTTCTTGCTTTTGTTGACAAAAGGGTGAGTGGTCATGGAGGACAAATCGTTTTCATGTATCTGGAAACACTTGCACTGGATTTTGCTTTATACAATATGACTACCGGATTAGTGAACCGGAGGAGGCCCCTCACGTTCAATACAGATACTCATGTCGAAATCATCAATGGTATTGAATCCATTGTATCCGATGTTCCGCAAAGTTCCAAGGAACGAGCCGGCGTGCTCGAATCCTTTTTTAGCGGGCACACCTGTAATGCCGCCACGGCTACCTTTTTTGGTGCGCGGGTCTTTACTGATCTCAGGCCGCAGTCAAAGCTGGTTCCATTTGTTTGGATTGCCGCAGCAGGAGTGCCTGCGTTTACCGCTTTCTCACGGTACAAGGCAGGTAAGCATTTTCCAAGTGACGTGATCGTAGGATACCTCGTTGGCGCTTCTGTAGGTTATTTTGTTCCTCAATTCCATAAATATCATTACCTGAAGAACCTTTCGTTCTCACCAACATTTGAAAATAAAGGGATGGCAATGACTTACAGGTTTTAAATGAGGCATTCATATATGTACATGCACAGGTTATCTGCTTAAAATTAATTGCCGTTACATTATTAACTCTGGATGAAAGAACAGGATCAGCTAAAGAAATTATTTATTGACCTTTTTGACGGCACCCCATGGATTGATCCTAATATCATAGTGACTCTGGAAGGGATCACCGCAAAGGAAGCCGCAACCAGGCCTTTCCCAAATTTCAATTCGATCTGGGAAATAGTCAATCACATGATC
>JBDSEA010000067.1:0-11862 GCA_039920305.1 Chitinophagales bacterium | reverse complement strand
ATGAAATCATTGCTTGCCCGGCATCACGAGCTTTCGGAAACTTCAAGGCAATTGCAGTTGCTGGAGGAGGTGAGTGCGAATGCCGGTATTCCATCGTTCATTGAAAAATTAGAGACACTGGGATTTTTTCCTCTCAAGCCTTCACGGATAGAAATTTTTCAAGTGAATTTGGGGAAGATGTGCAACCAGACCTGCAAGCATTGCCATGTGGATGCAGGACCAGACCGAACCGAAGTGATGACACCAGAAACAATGGAATTATGTCTCGATATTTTGAGTAACCATGATATTCCGATCGTGGACATTACGGGAGGCGCACCGGAATTGAATCCACATTTCAGATGGTTTGTGGAACAATGCACCCGGCGGGGAAAGCATGTAATTGACCGGTGCAATCTCACAGTGATTCTTTCGAACAAAAAATATCATGACCTGCCTGAATTTTTTGCTAAGCACAAAGTGGAAGTGGTAAGCTCACTTCCGTTTTATAATGCTGACCGAACTGACCGGCAACGGGGTGAGGGTGTGTTTGAAAAGTCAATACAGGCAATGAAGATGCTGAATGCTGCCGGTTACGGAATTGAAAATTCGGGGCTGAAGCTGAATCTCGTTTACAATCCTACGGGCGCTTTTATGAGTGCAGGACAAAAAGTTCTGGAAGTTCAATTCAGAAAAGTTCTGGGAGAAGAATTCGGAATTCATTTTAACCAGCTCTTTGCAATCACCAACATGCCTATCAGCCGCTTCCTGGATTTTTTAATTACCAGCAATCAGTATGAAGACTACATGGAAAAATTAGTGAATGCTTTTAATCCTGCCTCTGTTTCAGGTGTGATGTGCCGCAACACACTTTCAGTAGGCTGGGACGGATATTTGTACGATTGTGATTTCAACCAGATGCTCGATTTGAAAGTTCAATTTAAAAATGGTGTTGATACGCCGATGCACCTGCGTGATTTCAATCTTGATTTTCTTAATCAGCGTGAAATAATTCTTTCCCAGCATTGCTATGGATGTACCGCCGGTGCAGGGTCGAGCTGTGGCGGCGAAGTGGTGCCGCAGGTTTAAAAACTACCCCTCACATAACGGATTGCAAAATTTATTTTTCCTTAGGGTTTATCGCTAAGCTATTATGAAAAATAAATTTCAATGCCTGTTCTCTTGCATCTCCGCTGCGATGGAATGCCGCTGAACTTTATCAACAAATTCAGGGGCACCAATCATATTGAAGTATTCTGCTCATTGCATTTCTGTTAAATTTGAACACCAGCCCAATGCAAATTAAACCCCAAGGAGTTTTACTGTCCATGTTAAGTGTGGGGATGATTCTGGCATTCATTTCAGCAGTATTTCCAAAAAACGGTATTGTTGAAATTGGAAAAGTGAAATTGAAATTCCTGCCATGGCATGATGTACTTCATGTAAAATACTCTGATAAAAAAGATAAGGATGTTGAGATACTGATTGCAAAGATTGATACCTCTTCAATCATCAAGACAGAAGCTTTTACGGGCGCAAATACAGACAGTATTGAAACACCCGGTACAAAAGCAGAAAAAATCAATTTCAATGTTGTTCAGCGGCTGGAGTTCGGGGAAGCCGGCGCGGGCGTTTTATTTTCCTTCTTTAATAAATTAAGGTCAAATAAGGGTGTACGGATTCTGCACTATGGCGATTCACAAATAGAAGGTGACCGCATGACAGGATTTTTGCGCCAGAAGCTTCAATCACAATTCGGCGGTACAGGGGTAGGTCTTATCATACCTTCAGCGATCTACCACACCAATGCTTATCATATTGCACTAAGTGATGGGTGGAAGCGCTATACAGGTTTTGCGAATATTGATCCTGCGGTGAAGCATAAAAAATACGGAGTGATGGCGGCTTTTTCCCGCTTTACAGAATTTGCCGGTGATGATTCCCTGATACAGCATAATCCGGTAAAGGAAGCATGGATTGAAATTGGCGCTTCAAAAGCTGCTTACAGTAACGCACAGCAATTCAGCCATGCAAAACTTTTCTATGGCAATTGCAGTGACACTGTAACTCTTAAAATATTCAGCGGCACAGAGGAGATATATTCGTCAGTTATGATTCCCGACAAAAACTATCATACAGTTGATGTTGCTGCAAACAGCTCCCTATTAAAATATGTTTTCAAAGGCAAGGACAGCCCTGATATTTACGCATTCTCTCTGGAAGGGAAGGAAGGAGTGATGATTGATAACATTGCCTTACGTGGTGCATCAGGCACCTTCTTCAACAGCCTGGATCAAAATTTACAAAAACAAATGTTCGATGACCTTCAGGTGGAAGTTTTTATTCTTCAATTCGGTGGCAACACCGTTCCTTACCTGGATGATGAAAAAGAGGTAAGTGACTATGGAAACTGGCTTGAATCACAGATGCGGCGCCTTAAAAAGCTGCGGCCTGATGCAGACTTCATTGTGATCGGCCCTTCAGATATGTCTACCCGATCCGGTGATGCATTTACCACTTATCCTCTCCTGCCAAAGGTGGTTGAAGCCATGAAGCAGGCAGCATTTAATTCGGGTGCAGGATTCTGGGATATGTATGCAGCAATGGGCGGAGAAAATTCAATGCCGGAATGGGTGGAAAAAAAACTGGCGGGTGAGGATTACACACATTTTTCCCCCGCGGGGTCAAAATATATCATTCAAATGTTTTATGATGCGCTTATGTACGAATATGATCAATATATAACTACACCAGAGTAACAGGGGGTAATACCATGGTGAGATTTCTAATCTGTTTTTACATCGTTGTTGTATTGAGCACGGAGGCATCGGGGCAGATCGAAAGTGATTCAGTGGGCAGCATCAGCTTGCCCGTTGATTCGTATTCTGGCATTATGGACACCATGATTATAAATCACCATCCTTACATCCGGTTTGCGGATAACAGGATTGAAAACGGCGGCGGCAATACGCTCAGGCATTTTATAAACACTTTTGATTCTCTTGCAAAATATAATGACCGCCAGCTGCTGATTTACCACTTCGGAGGATCACACATACAGGCAGATGCTTACCCGAATCGCGTACGCACGCATCTGCAGGCATTCGACACATGCATGAGGGGACCAAGAGGATGGATATTCCCCTTCTCAGCGGTCGCGACAAATAATCCGTCAAATTATCATGTGCAGCATACAGGTAAATGGAAAGCTGTGCGATCACCTGTAAAAAAAGACTCCTCTAAATTACTCGGGCTGATGGGTATATCTGCTTCAACAAAAGATTCCCTAAGCACTATCAAAATATTTAATGGCGCATCAGATTCATCCTTCCGGCTTATGCGTGTAAGGGTCTATCACAACTTTCAACCGGGGAATTATGATCTTCGGATCACAGGAATAAATGATTCAGTCAAGGTAATGCCGGATCCTGCTGCGGGGTTTACTGAATTTGATCTGCCATATCCTTCCGATACCCTCAGCCTGGTTGTCGAGCGATGCACTACTGATACTCTTCCTTTTACACTTTATGGCATCTTGCTTCTGAATGCAGAGCCGGGAATCATTTACAATTCAATCGGAGTAAACGGGGCAAGCTTCGAGAGCTATTTGCGGTGCCAGCTATTTGATCAGCAGCTCGCACAACTTCCGCCAGACCTTGCCATTATTTCTATAGGAACTAATGATGCAAATGATTCAGGATTCTCACCGGAAAAATATGCAGGTAATTATGAAGCTTTCGTACATAAGATTCAGAAGGCAAATCCCGGTTGCGCCCTGATTTTTACAGTACCGAATGACAATTACTACAAATACCGATATCCTCAGAAAAATATTGCCAAGTGCCGAACGGTGATCTATGAGCTCGCTAAAAAGTATGACGCAGGAATATGGGATTTTTATGACATCATGGGGGGATTCGGATCATCGCAAAAATGGTACAGAGATAAGTTGATGAAAAAGGATCGTATCCATTTTACGAAGGAAGGATATGATATTAAAGGTGATTTATTCTATGAAGCTTTCCTGAAATGGTATTTACAGGAAAGCTGCCTTCCCGAAATTAAAATCATGAAGAATTAATGGAACGGCTGAAGGACATTTTCAACTTCACTCCGGATTTCCCGCTCACGTTTGTGCAATTGAATTTCTGGCTTTTTTTCGTGATCATTTATACCGGCTACTGCATCGTTTACCGGCGGTTCACCATGCGAAGCCTGTACCTCATGCTCGTGAGTTTATTTTTTTATTACAAGACGGCAGGTTTTTTTGTTTTTATACTTCTCTTTTCCACTATCAATGAATATTATATCGGCCACTGGATTTACCAGGCGAAGCAGCCATGGAATAAAAAGCTGTTGCTGGCATATACGCTAATCATCAATCTCGGCATTCTTGCCTGGTTCAAGTATGCCTACTTCTTTACTGACTCTTACAATCACATGTTCAATACAAATTACCAGCTCGTTAATGCTCTGGCACAGTGGGGTAATGGATTCTTTGAGCACAACTATTTCAGCATTGACAGGATCATTCTGCCCGCAGGAATTTCTTTCTTCACGTTCCAGTCAATCAGCTATGCCCTGGATGTTTACTGCAATGAAGTAAAGCCCGTTAACAGCATCATTGATTTTGGCTTTTTTATTTGCTTCTTCCCGCAGCTTGTGGCAGGTCCTATTGTGCGTGCAAAGGAATTTCTTCCGCAAATCAGAAAATCATACACACTTACCAATGAGCAATTCGGATTTGCATTATACATGATCATCAAGGGACTGGTCAAGAAGATTGTGATAGGTGATTATCTCGCAGTGAATTTCATTGACCGCGTAATGCAGGACCCTGCGCACTTCAGCGGCTTTGAAAATATGATGGCGATGTTCGCCTACTCGCTCCAGGTGTACTGTGATTTCAGCGGCTATACTGATATTGCAATCGGGATTGCCCTGCTGCTTGGTTTTCAGCTGCCGCAGAATTTCAATTCACCATACAAGGCAAAAAATGTCGGGGAATTCTGGAAGCGTTGGCACATGACGCTTTCAAGATTTTTGAAGGATTATCTGTACATACCCCTCGGCGGAAACAGAAAGGGAACAGCTGCATCCTACATCTGCCTCGCCATCATCCTGATTTTTGTAACCCTGATGACAAAGATCTACTATCTGTTTTTTATTTTCATCATGCTTTCAGCAGTTACCATCATCATCGCACGGGTATTTCCGGGGTTCCGGAAGTTTGTGAATACTGATATCAACCTAATGGTAACCATGGTGATCGGCGGGCTGTGGCATGGCGCAAACGTAAACTTTTTAATGTGGGGAGCCTTGAATGGAATAGGTCTTGTGATCTATAAATACTGGCGCACCATCAGTCCCTATGAGGAAAGTAATTCACGGGTTGTGACATTCTGGAAAATATTTTTCACGTTCACGTTCATCACTTTTACCCGAATATTTTTTCGTACGGCTGATTTTGAAAAAGCGAAGCAGGTCATCAATCAGATATTCACAGACTTTCATGGTGAAATCGCACTGAACGTTTTAATCGCATACAAAATGGTTTTTGGGATCATGCTCGCGGGATACCTCATTCACTGGTTATCATCATCAGTAAAGGATGGGATTGAAGGATGGTTCATCTCGCAAAATATACCCGTTAAGGTTGCCATATCCAGTGTGGCAGGCTTTCTCATCTATCAGTCTGCCTCGAGCCAGTTTGTGCCGTTCATTTATTTCAGTTTTTGAAATGATGAGCGCGCTATCACGAAAATGAGCAACCCGGATTCTCCCCTATATGGACGGTAAAAAACTATTCAGAATTCACTGCCGGCTTTATCCCCAGCTCCTCCATATCAAATTGCAATGTTTGTTCCAATCCCTCCTCCAGCGACCCGGGAACATAACCCAATTCACGCCTTGCTTTTGAATTGGTACCGGGATAGGTATGACCAGCGATCACACGTAAGGATTCCGATGAATAAAGCCCGGGAAACTGAATCACTTTTTCTGCAATTGAGGAAAGTGCTGCAGAAACCTTCAATTACCAAAGAAGAAACAAACGCCGGTACACTTGATAGTCTTTATTTTATTCCGAGAAGAAATTTCATTGGAATGCAGAACCGCTTTTGCCATGAATGTTCAGAATGATCAACACCGGCAAACTTCATCGTAATCCAGTTTTTATCAGTGTATCCTTTTTCTGTCATCGTCACGTCAATCATCTTCTGCCATTCCTCATACATGCTGTCGAGTGTAGCGGTCCCGTAATCAAAATAAATATGATGATTCTCCGGTGATGGAAGATGTTGTAACAGGTATTTGTTCAATGCATTCGGTATCTCTGAATTTTGCTTTAGTAACCCGGGCCAGTGGGTAGAGATACATGCCGCTCCGCCAAATACTTCCGGGTATTCGCACAGGGCATATAGTGAAATCAATCCGCCCATGCTGGATCCTGCGATGAAGGTATGGGATTGGTCCTGCCGTGTTGAATAAGCACTGTCAATAAACGGTTTTAATTCTTTCGTGATAAACAGAAGATAATCATCAGCCAGGGCCTTATTGAGCACAGCCTGCATCACTTCCCGCCTTATTGAATCAGGAAGCATGTTAATCACCCTTTGCGGAAAATATTCAGCATGCCGGTATGGTCCATTGCTCCATATTCCTGCTACAATACATTCGGTGATTTCGCCCTGCTTTCCGCCAGCCGGGTTTTCATTCATCAATCTTGCGAGTGTTTCATCAACCATCCACTCCTGATGGTTCCAGGTGATGGTGCTGTCGAAGAGCATTTGGCCGTCGTGCATGTATATAACAGCATACTTCTTTGACGGAGTATAATTTTCGGGAATCCAAACATCCACATTGCGTGGCATTGCATATTTTGATTTAAAATTCTCAAAGCGGATGATTTGACCAGATGAAGCTTTCGGAAGCTGTGCCAGAGCATGAAAGCCGGACACAAGACAGGCGACCACGCTTATGAATTTCATGCAAGACGGAAGTTTATCGAAACATTATTTCATAATCATACTGTGGGAAAGTATAATTTTTTGAATAATACTCTCCGGGAAGTACGCACGCTCCCTGCAGCTTCTCCGGAAAAATCATTTACCTGTTCACGGCTTTCATACTTGCTTCAGGATATCGTTCCCCTGCTGCAACCCCTTTCGGAAATAAAGATTCCAAAGATGCCAGCTCCTCTTTCGATAATTTCACTTGGAGCACTCCCGCATTCTCTTCTAAATATTTTAACCGCTTAGTGCCGGGAATGGGGAAAATAAAATCATCCTGAGCCATTACCCATGCCAGCGCAAGCTGTGAAGGTGTGCATCCTTTTTCCCTTGCCAATGCTTCCACCTTTCTCACCAGGTCAAGATTCTTGTTAAAATTCTCACCCTGAAACCGGGGCGACATTCTTCTGAAATCATCGGCAGCAAAATCATCAGCGCTCTTATATTTTCCGGTAAGAATACCTCTACCCAATGGACTATAGGCCACGAAACCAATTCCAAGTTCCTTACATGCCGGCAGCACTTCATCCTCCGGATCACGGGTCCACAATGAATATTCACTTTGCAACGCTGTAACCGGATGTATGGCATGCGCTCTTCTCAGGGTAGCTGCTGAGGATTCTGATAATCCAATCGCCCTGATCTTCCCCTGTCGTATTAAATCACTCATTGCTCCCACGGTTTCTTCAATCGGCGTGGCAGGATCAACCCGGTGGAGATAATAAAGATCAATGGTCTCGATCTGCAAGCGTCTTAAACTTCCTTCGCATGCTTGCTTCACGTATTCCGGCCTGCCGTTAATACCACGCTGTGCTGGATCCAAAGAATCACGAACGATTCCAAACTTGGTTGCCACCGTGATATCATTACGAATACCTTTCAATGCCCTGCTGATCAGTTCCTCATTGATGTGCGGGCCATACATATCTGATGTATCCCAGAAAGTAATTCCGAGCTCAAAGGATCTCTTCAGCACCTTCAGCGATTCTTCATCATTGCGTGGTCCGTAAAACTCACTCATGCCCATGCATCCTAATCCAAGCTCTGATGTGATTATTCCCTGGCTGCCTAAGGGTTTATTTTTCATAATGATTATTAAAAAGATAAATGGAGAAAATAAATTATGCCATCAAGAGGCAGGGTGAAGAAGTAAAATAAATAAATGGGTCTTCATAAAAATCCATGAACCGGATAAAACTTCATCATATTAATTTTGTCTGGGGAATGCTGATTCTAAAATGCTCCAAAAATTTCTATATTCTTAACCCTCCTTTCCATGGCAGTTCTTGTATTTCTTTCCGCTGCCGCAGGGGCAGGGATCATTTCTGCCGATCTTGGGACCCACCCGAATCGGCTCTAATTTCTTTGGTTCCTGCTCCTCACCATTTTGGGGCCTTCCGTTAGTGCCATTTTCACTGCTTACCGGCGCCCGCATTTCTGCACCCCGTCCCTCCCGAAGGCGGCTGTGATCGGTTCGCAGAGGCCCTTGTGCCTGGTTTAGCTGCTGGTTGGGCAGGGAGCCCTTGAACAGGAATGAAATCACATCGCGGTTCACTTCACCCATCATCTTCTTGAACAAGCCGAATGCCTCGAACTTATAGATGAGTAAGGGATCTTTCTGCTCGTATACTGCCCCCTGCACAGATTGCTTAAGGTCATCCATTTCTCTTAAATGCTCCTTCCATGCCTCATCAATAATGGAAAGCGTAATGCCTCTTTCAAAGGCATGAACTACTTCCATTCCTTTTGTCTCATACGATTTTTTGAGGGGAGCAATTACCTGGATCCCTTTCTTTCCATCAGTAAATGGGACAACAATATTCTCAATAGTCTGGCCACGCGTTTCATGCAAATCCTTAATCACCGGAAAAACATGCTCTGCAAGATGATTGGTTTTGCGATGATAAACCTCTGTAGCTTCCTCATAAAGCTTTTGCGAAAGCGATTCGGCTTTTGCATCCTTGAATTGCACTTCATCAATAGCAGTATCAGTGGAGAAGAAGCGAATCACATCAAGCTTGAAGCCATCATAATCACTTGCCTGCTGATATTGAATAATTAAGTCTTCAGCCAGATCATACATCATGTTGTACAGGTCGTATACCAGCCTGTCACCGAATAATGCATGGCGGCGCTTTTTATAAATCACTTCGCGTTGTGCATTCATCACATCATCATACTCCAGCAATCTTTTACGGATGCCGAAATTATTCTCCTCAACCTTACGCTGTGCACGCTCGATGGATTTGGTGATCATGGAATGCTGGATCACCTCCCCTTCCTTATAACCGAAGCGATCCATAATGCCGGCGATACGATCGCTGCCGAATAAGCGCATGAGATCATCTTCGAGGGATGCATAAAACTGGGTGGTGCCGGGGTCACCCTGTCGTCCTGCGCGGCCACGCAACTGGCGATCTACCCTCCTTGCCTCGTGCCGCTCTGTACCAATGATCGCCAAGCCCCCTGCTTCCCGCACACCTGAGCCAAGCTTAATATCCGTTCCCCTGCCCGCCATATTGGTCGCAATAGTAACGGCGCCGGGTAAACCTGCCTCAGCTACAATTTCTGCCTCACGCTGATGCTGCTTTGCGTTGAGCACATTGTGCTTAAGGCTTTTCAGCTTAAGCATCCTGCTCAGCAATTCGGAAACTTCTACCGAGGTAGTTCCAACAAGCACCGGCCTTCCGGCTTTCTGAAGCTTGTCAATCTCTTCAATTACATATTTATATTTCTCCCGCCTGGTTTTGTAAACCATATCCTCATCATCCTTTCTTACACAGGGCACGTTGGTTGGAATCACGACCACATCAAGCTTGTAAATGCTCCACAATTCTCCCGCTTCGGTTTCTGCAGTACCCGTCATGCCGCAGAGCTTATGATACATGCGGAAATAATTTTGCAGCGTTACGGTGGCAAATGTTTGTGTTGCTGCTTCCACCTTTACATTTTCCTTCGCCTCAATTGCCTGATGTAATCCATCGGAATAGCGCCTGCCTTCAAGGATGCGGCCTGTCTGCTCATCCACGATCTTCACCTTGCCATCCATCACCACATACTCATCATCTTTTTCAAACAATGCATATGCTTTCAGTAATTGCTGAACGGTATGTATGCGCTCACTCTTGATGGAGAAATCCTGCATCAGGGCATCTTTCTTCGCAAGCTTTTCTTCAGCCTGCGCATCCATCTTCTCAATGTCTGCGATCATTCCGCCTACATCCGGAAGTATGAAGAAGCCATGATCTTCACCGGCTTCGGTGATCAGCTCAATACCCTTTTCAGTGAGGTCAACGGAATTATGCCTTTCATCAATGGTGAAGTATAGCTCCGCATCAGCCTTGGGCATCTCCTTTTGATTATCTGCAAGGTGATAGGATTCACTTTTAAGCATGATTGCCTTATTGCCCTCCTCACTCAGGAACTTTACGAGGTTGCCATATTTGGGCATCCCCCGGTGGGCACGCAGCAACGCAAGCCCGGCCTCCTGAGTACCGGTTTTACCGGCATCAATAAACTTCTTTGCTTCATTCAAAAAACTATTCACCGCTTTTTTTTGCGCGTCAACCAGTTTCATTACACGCGGCTTCATTTCCTGGAACTGCTGATCTTCCCCCTTTGGTACGGGACCTGAAATGATCAGCGGCGTTCTTGCATCATCAATGAGCACACTGTCTACCTCATCCACCATGGCATAATGAAGCTTGCGCTGCACAAGCTCTTCTTTAGAGCGGCTCATATTGTCCCTCAGGTAATCGAAGCCGAATTCATTGTTGGTGCCATAAGTGATGTCACAATTGTAGGCTGCACGGCGCTCCGTTGAATGCGGCTGGTGGTAGTCAATGCAATCAACGGTTACACCCAGGAATTGGAAGAGCGGACCATTCCATTCGCAGTCACGGCGGGCGAGATAGTCATTTACTGTTACGATGTGAACACCCAATCCTGAGAGTGCATTGAGATAGGCAGGAAGCGTTGAGACCAGCGTTTTCCCCTCGCCGGTGGCCATCTCCGCGATCTTACCCTGGTGAAGTACCACGCCGCCGATCAGCTGCACATCGTAGTGGACCATTTTCCATTGAACAGGAATATTGCGGACGAGCCACGTGTTTTTATAAATCGCTTGATCATCCCGGATGGTGATGAAATCTTTCTTCGCTGCTAACTCACGGTCAAGATCAGTGGCGGTAACGGTGAATGTTTCATTTTCTGTAAAGCGCCGGGCCGTTTCCTTCATCACTGCAAATGCCTCCGGGAGAATTTCAAGAAGTACTTCTTCTAATTTCTCATCGCGGTCTTTTTCAAGCTGGTCAATTTGCTTGTAGAACTCTTCCTTCTGGTCAAAAGCCACCTCATCTTTTTCTGCCTCAGCCTTCAATGCCTCAATTTCGGTGTCAATTACTGCGGTGTAATCTTTTATGCGCTGCCGGAAATCAATAGACTTTTCCCGGAGCTCATCATTAGTGAGCGATTCAAGCGTTTCGAAAACTTCGTTGATCTGATCTACATAGGGCTCAACGATCCTGACATCTTTATCGGATTTACTCCCGCCGAAAAGTTTTGTTACGAACTCAAACATGATATTCTCTTATAATGAAAAGGTTTACAAAGTTAAAGCAATTGCAGATTCCGGGTTACAGCCAGGAACGACCGGATTTGAGGTTTGGAACTGAAATTCATTCACAAACAGTAATAATCATATCGGAGTTCGTGGCAGTTCCAAAGATCCTTCTATGTGAAAAGGATGCCAGTCCGGACCAAAAAAATATTTTGTGATGAAGGTTAGTAAAGAAAACCCGCCACAATGGGTATGCTTATGCATGAATAGCCGGAAAGCTGAGCCAATTAATATACAATGGGTTATGAATAATCC
>JBDSEA010000066.1:0-4693 GCA_039920305.1 Chitinophagales bacterium | reverse complement strand
CAATATACCCCCACCTGCCATCCCGCTGAACACCGGCAAGGCCATCACTAAAATCTTTTATTAGGGCATATTGTGGCAACATGGTTACTACAGCATCGCTGCTAACCATTCCCAAAATACCTGATAAAGTAATCAAAGCAACGCCCTCACTGAAATCGTTGCCCGCGTCGAATTGAGGAGGTATGATTTCTTTTCCTGTTATATCAACGTAGCCAACCTTTCCTGCACGCTTAACCAGTGAGAATCCCTCATTAAAGTTATTTGCATTTTCATAACGAAATGGAATTGCGGCCTCTCCGGATATATTGATGAAGCCCACGCTGTCATTCTTCTTAACGGCAGCAAGCTCTTCAGAAAAATGATTTGCACTTCGGTAAATAAATCCAACTTTCACTCTTCCTTCCTGATCAATAAATCCCCATGCAGAATCTTTCATCACCATTGCCAATCCATCATGGAAAGAAGTTGCTGCTTTGTATTGAAGCGGGATGGACACATTGCCCTTTATATCTATAAACCCGCTGAGGTATTTATCCGATACTACTGCTATTCCCTCTGAAAATGGATATGCTTTTTCAAACTGAGGAGCAATCGCTTCATCACCTTTCCTGTTAATAAATCCCCACCTGCTTTCCAGGCGCACCATCGCCATGCCATCAGAAAATGGCAGTATCTCTTCATAGGTTTTTTTTGTAAGTTCTTTGCCCTTAATATCTATCACGCTCCATTTTCCTGATCGTGAGCAAATGGCAACACCCTCATTGAAATTCGAAATATAATCATATCGAAACGGGATCAGCAGCTTGCCATCATTGTTGATCATTGCCATGCGATTATCCTGTTTTACTGCTGCCACTCCTAAGTAAAAGAGATAAGCTTCCAGGTAGCGTGTTGGAATTACTATATTTCCATTTACATCACTGTATCCCCATAGATTTCCGATCCGGTAAGGGATCAGCCTGTGATCAGCTGATTGTGCAAATAGGTTATAAGCAAACAGGAGAGAAGAAAAAACAAGCAGGCATCGCCTCATGTGCTGATGAATTACAAAACCAAAAATAGTACTCACTCAGGCAGCGGTTCAATAAGAGAATAGATCAGCGGGTTTCCCTTCATAACTGAAACCCTCATGGAAGTTACGTTAAATGTTTCGTGATTTTTGTTCCAGATGTATGCTTTCAGGAGCGGGTTGGTTTTTGTAAATTCATAATCCCGGAAGCGAAAGGCGTAAACAAGCTGAGCACTGGTATCAGCAGAATCCATGAACAGTTTAAACGGCTTCTCCTGGTAAAATGCAATTTTCCGCTGCTGCTCAAAGCTGATTATCATCGAAGCTTCTGCATTGTGCGGAATATCAGCAACCTTGAAATCAACAAGTAAAATATCGTCCCTCTTTTGCATGATATCATACAGCCAAGCCGTAAAGGTGGGACCGAACTCATGAGCCGCATCAAAATGAAAATACAATTGGGATGAAAAAGAATCACGCTCAACCTGCTGTGAACCGAAAGTCCAGAAACCATCAGCCTGATTTAAATCGAGAGAGTCAGCAAAGACTAATTCTTTAATCTCCTTTTCCTGGGTATCAGATGTGGCATAACAAAAGAATTCATAGGTAAACCCTTTGTCTGATGCAATCACCTTTGAAAAATAATCCTGAATCACCACCAGGTGATCATAAGGAATGTTTCCGCATAAAATATAATCGGCGTTCTGTTGTGTGATGAATTTTCTGGTCTCAGCGTATGATTGAAAATTCAGATCCTGCCACGATAAAATCTGCACATCCGAATTCCACTTCCTGAGGTAGTAACTCATATACTTCTGTGGCTCCTGAATCATTACCAGTGTTTTTTTGCCCGGATGATTTTTTACAAATAGAATTGACTGCTGAACCATTTGCTCTACCGGCTGCCTGTAAAAAATTTCATAGTGTTTCCGTACAAAAACGAGAGAATAAATGCCCGTTATTATGATCACAGCTGCCAGTACAGCCTGCTGCCAGGGAATTAAATTCCTGTAGAAGGAAAAGATAAAGAGCAAAAGAAACGGAAAAGAAAAAATGAGCACTGAATATTGCAGTACCGGATTCCTGAATACTGAATAACAAAATCCAATGAGTAAAGGCGATACGAACCAGACCACGGCTAACAGCCGGAATTTATTTTTTTTCTTCCAGCCGGGTGAATGAAAAATTACTCCCGTGATGGCAATCACCACTGCAACAGCTACCAAAACACCGGAGAAATTAAAAATGTAAGTGAGATAATTTCCAAAAAATGTTTCATCCGGTTTTGCAAGCCACCCTCCTACCCCGCCCATTGCAAATTGATCAATGGTAATGCTGAGATGAGGGAGAAATAATAGCAGGATGGCAATGCATGCAATAGAATATTCTGAATAATTTTTCCTGTTGACAAAAAAGAATCCGCTTATGCAGACAATGAATGCAAAGAGCAGGCTGAAATAATGATTGTAGCAGCATAATACCGCAAAAACAGTGAACCCAATAAGCGGCTTCCTTCCACCGGGTTCACTGCTATTGAAAAAGTATTTAGTCCAGTACAGTACCATCATCAATGTAAAGAACAGGCCGCTGATGTATGGTCTGGCAATCTGACTGTACATTACCGTGTATTGCAGCACGGCTATGAAAGCCGCGCAAATAATACCGGCAGTCCCATTAAACCAGTTTCTTCCAATCAGGAATACAAGATAGATAGAAGCGATTCCCATCAGTAAAAATGGCATTTTGAATAGGGCCTCACTATCTCCAAACATTTTTCTCCAGTAATAGAGGAAGGTTTGAATCAATGCCGGATGCCCGTCACCCGCTACTCCATTATGAATAAGCTCAAAAAAACTGCTGTAACCTGTTCTTCCCCAGGCACTCAATTCATCATATGTAAATGGAATGTCAGGGAAACCGATGAATCGCAGCACTGCACCTGTAACGATAATTAAGAAAAGTATCTGGTTTACGGGCTTCACTATTGTTGGTTATCAGAATGCAAAATATTAAATTATGAGGGTTGAATTACGGGCTCCTCAACCCTGTAATCCCTTTGTGCATTGTAATTTTACCTTAATGAATGCGTCCGGTGATGTCCCATTAAACAGGTATTGTAATTCCCTCACCCAATATTCCCGCTTAATTACGCGTGAGGTAAAAGTGGGTGACCTTGGTATAGGTGGTTCAAATCCTATTCGTGTGCAGACAATGACCACTACTGACACCATGGATACCGCGGCGACTGTGGAGCAAAGCATCCGATGCATTGAAGCCGGCAGCGAGCTGATCAGGATCACCGCACCTGGCATGTATGAGGCAAAAAACCTTGCTGAAATAAAAAAAGAACTGAGAAAGAGAGGATACAGGACTCCCCTTGTGGCAGACATTCATTTCACCCCCAATGCCGCTGAGATTGCCGCGCGCATCGTTGAGAAAGTGAGAATCAATCCCGGAAATTACGCCGATAAGAAAAAGTTTCAGACTCTGGATTATACTGACTCGGCCTATAACGATGAACTTAATCGAATCAGGGAAAAATTTATTCCGCTCGTACGTATTTGTAAAGAGTATGGCACTGCAATGCGTATCGGTACCAATCACGGATCGCTGAGTGATCGCGTCATGAGCCGCTACGGGGATACGCCGCTCGGCATGGTAGAAAGCGCATTTGAATTTCTTCGCATCGCTGAAGATGAAAATTATTATGATATCGTACTCTCGATGAAGGCAAGTAATCCGCAGGTGATGGTGCAGGCCTATCGCCTTCTTATTAATAAAATGCTGAGCCGCAGTAATCCCGGAAAAACACAACAAGGCTCGGGAAAAGAAACCTCACCCATATATCCGCTGCATCTCGGTGTAACAGAGGCAGGTGATGGGGAGGATGGCAGAATAAAATCAGCGATTGGGATAGGGGCTTTGCTTGAAGATGGAATCGGAGATACCATCCGTGTATCACTTACGGAAGAGCCTGAGATAGAAATTCCAGTTGCGAAAGCCATAGCAAGGCGGTATGCTTATAAACTGCAGAGAGATGATACCCCTTCTTTGGGATATTCACCAATTAATCCATTCGCATATTCGAAACGAAAAACATCATCAGTTTCGAATATCGGTGACCATCATGTTCCAGTAGTGGTTCTTGATTTTTCCGTTGAAAGAATTATTTCTTCCGTATCACTTCAATCTGCCGGGTACACTTATGATGCAGTTTCAGATAAATGGAACATATCTGATGTGGCATCAGATTATATTTTTACCGGAGATAAAGAAATTGTTTTTGCCGGTAACGCTGGCGCTGGTGAGCTTCCGGGAACACTTGGAATTATTCAAAACTATTCTTCCTGGAAAAATAATTTTGATAAGCCACAGCACTATCCGCTTTTTAGTGCCCCCGAATTCTTAATGGCAGGCAAAAAATCCCATGCTATAAACTTTATTCAGCTTTTATTTCCTGAACTTACCGGGGAGCTGATCGATGCCTGCCGGCAGGATACAACAGCAGTGATTGTGCTTGCTGCTGAAAATTCCAGCGGAATGCTGGAGCAACGCCGTTTGTTTTTTGAATTGATTGATAAAAAAATTGAATCGCCGGTAATAATCATGAGAGATTACCCGGACGCATCCGTTGAGGAACTCACGATTTATGCTTCAACAGATCTGGGTGCATTAATGCTCGAT
>JBDSEA010000065.1:0-14426 GCA_039920305.1 Chitinophagales bacterium | reverse complement strand
AACTGTTGTTGAAAACCTTTCGAAGAATCTGGTATGTGCCCGGGGTTTCTTTTTCTTACTCATAATATTCTGTGAAAAATTTTTACTTGATTGGAAAGATTAATAATTCTTAGCTGAGCATATGGTTAGATGATTCCCTTGAGTAAATGGTTTTTGCAGGAGCCCGGGTGAATGATACTTACCCGCGTCGAATACGAATAAATTGCAAAAATGGACAAGGATGACAATAAGCTTTACTTGAAATTATAAGAGAATGTTCCTTTAAATGCCAGGTTGTCGAATTGATTGGTGAACGCATAGGCGCCATAGCGATAAAATACTCCCAGGCCTACTCCCATTCTTACGATCCCCAGAAATTGCTTTGAGATCAGGTTATTGGCAATGATGCCTGATTCAAAATATCCTTTCTCCATTGACTTCGTGGAAGTGTTTAAATGCACCTCCGGATGTGAAAGTGTGCCCCATCCGAGGTTGGCGATCAATACGAAGTTGGGCTGAAACTTTCCCCACTGAATAACATTGCTCAAAAAATCCTGCCGTAAATAAATGCTTACATAGCGGTCGTCAAGAAATTCTCCGGAGCGCATCGTTTGAAAACTCGATGGTGCATACAAGCCAAAAGTAGCGTAGCTCGATCTCCCTGTAAATAATTCCGATGAGGGAAGTACGCCTGCAATTATCCCGCTCATAACCCCCACAGAGGTGATCCCAAACGATTTCGTGCTGAAGGATTGGGTTACCATCGCCTCATATTTTGTATAGGTGAAATCACTTCCAAGGAATCCATTCATTCCCTGTGTCACCTGCAGCCATAAAGTAGGATATCCTTCATTCACCCAGTAGTAGTGATCAAAAGATTCCACCACGCGCTCTTTGTAGGAGAACCGCATGGCAGCACGTACGCCTGCGAAATGAAATTGATCCAGCAATTGCGGCTCAGCGTGAGAGCTGTCAAGAAAGCGATATTCATCTTGAACGGATCTGATGGTTGAATAGCCGCTGAGCTGGAGGTTCACATATTTGCGGATGCGGGAGGTAAAATCAACTTCCTTGCGATTTACCAGGTCGAAGTTGGAGATCGTGTAATTGCGCACGCTGGAGCCGCTTCCCCAGTAATCCTGCTGAAAGAAATTTACTCCGCCGTTCTCCTCGTAGTTGATGGATGCTTTCGCAGTGAGCACGATATTTTTCGGGGCATAAATTTTCCATTTTGCAAATCCCCCGTACTTCCATACTCCGTCTCTGACTCCATATCCGGCAAACCCTCCTAACTGGTACCGGTGCGAAAAATCACTGTTGGTTTCTAACCCCAGGCCCAGGCGTACCTGTTCCGGCCGGTTAAATTTTATGGTGTTGTAGATCTCAATACTCACATAGGGGAACCGAAGATTGCCATCCTGCAGGGCGCTGACAAAGGCAGCCTTGCGATCAAGGTGGTATCTTTTCCCGATGCTGTCAATGAATGCGTAAGTTTTGATTTCCTTTTTAGTCAGTGTATCAAGCCGGTTCTCTTTCCAGTAATCTTCTGTTTTTTCAGCTGCATCATCGAGCAAATCGACCTCAACCCCGTCAAAATCTTTTTTTGACAAGGGTGGGTTGATGACCGGATCTTTAATGATGGTGCTCCCGCTCATTTCCAGCCGCAAACCGTTAAAAACAAATTTCTTGAACCTGATATTTACTGAAAGTTTGGTGGGAAACCAGTGAATGCTGTCAACTTTTGCATAATGATGTTCAATATATGCGATCACTGTTGCGAGAGAAGTGTCAGAGGGAGTAGCTGTTACATGCTGAATGGCATATCCGTCAGTGTTTATTTCCAGAATCCCCTTGAGTGAAACAAAGTGTTTCCCTTTTGCAGGCCTATAGCTCATTACAAATACAGTATCGTTGCCATCATACAGGGTATCATCAACATTGAAAAAATATTTATCCCACGCTCCCGGGCTTACCGGATTTACAAAGTTAGTGGTCGTGATATCAATGTAGGGCAGGTAAAAATTTGTGGATTGCAATTCTGAGACGAGCAGTGTAAAGTTCGGGCTCTTTAAACCTGAAACCTTCTGTGCAATCACCGTTTCCTTTGACAGGCCGGGTTCCAGGTGCTTTCGCTCTACGATAGATTCCATGATGAGCAGGTGGTTACCTTCCATGAACCTGAAGAGTTTTTTCCTCAGAGAATCGCTTACACCTTCCTTTGGAGGAAACCCGGTTATGTCAAATTTTTCATAAGCCCTGAACATGTAAGAGTTCAGCTTTGCATAGTTATTCTGATCCCGGTTTTTTACCGCCATTTTTATTATGCGGTTTGCAGGGTTTTCTCCTGACAAAACAGTAATATCCTGCAATTGAGTTTCAAGCGATTTCATCTCAACAAGCAACGAGCTTCTTTTTTCAGTAGGCTTAAAATTGAATTGCTCAAGCTTGTATCCTACAAAGCTGAAGCGAATGGAGGTGATGGGTTTTGCGCTTTTTATGGCAAAATTTCCAGCTGAATCAGTGCTTCCTCCCTGGTTATCAGTGTCATTAATCAATATTGTTACGAAGGGAAGCTTTTCCCCTGTAAGAGAATCAATAACACTACCTTTCAGGGAGGTGATTTGAGCTTTGCTTATGACAGGTAATATGATAAGCAGTATAAAAAATAAACGCTGAACTGAAATCATTTAAGTAAAACCGGAGAGAAACCTGTTAAGCAAAAGTAACGTATTCACCCCCTGCACCGTAAGCATGAAATATGAGGAAGATTAATAATCGGGTTTTTTATTGAGCCAAATCGAAAGAGTTGATTTGTTTTGACAGCACTTTATTTTAATTTTCTGATAACTTGAAATAAACTGTTTGCTTTAGTAATAGTTTAATAAGCCATGAGCAAGAGCAAGATCAAACTGCTTCATCTTTCCTTCATCGGTGTCTCAGCTTTATTTATTCTGCTGATTGTAACCGACCTGATTTTTCCATTTAACATTCATATCTCCTATTCCAAAATAATCACTGCATCTGATGGAAGTGTTCTGCATGCCTTCTTAAGCAGTGATGAGAAGTGGAGAATGAAAACTGAGCTGAATGAAATTACCCCGCTGCTTAAAAGAACAATCATTGAAAAGGAGGATAAATATTTTTACTACCATCCGGGCATAAACCCGGTAGCTGTTGCAAGAGCCTTAATCAATAATGTAACCCATGGAAAAAAAACTTCAGGCGCCTCCACGCTTACCATGCAGGTAGCGCGCATGGTTGATCGCAAGCCGCGGACATACAGTAACAAGCTGGTTGAAATGCTAAGGGCCTTTCAGCTTGAGCTGCATTACAGCAAGGATGAAATCCTTCAGCTTTATCTGAATCTTGTACCCTATGGAGGCAATATTGAAGGAGTTAAATCTGCTGCTCTCATGTATTTTGGGCAGGCTCCGGATTATTTATCCCTTGCACAAGTTGTTTCCCTTGCCATTATACCCAATCGTCCTTCTTCACTGATACCAGGAAAAAATAACGATGTAATTGTAATGGAGAGAAACAAATGGCTGAAAAAATTTGAAGCAGCAAAGCTATTTCCGGCTGATGCCATTCAGGATGCGCTCGGTGAGGAATTTACGGCAAGGCGGCGGGAGGTGCCCCGCCTGGCTCCGCATATTTCAATAAGGCTCGCGAAATCTTTTCCAATGGATGCAGTCATTCATTCAACCATTGATCGCAATAAGCAGGAGAAGGCAGAGAATCTTGCTTTCAATTACATCCGGAGAATTCACTATAAAAACATCACCAGCTGCGCAGTGATGGTGCTGAATAATGAATCAGGAAATGTGGAGGCATACATCGGCTCCTCAGATTTTAATAATTATGAGGATAAAGGACAGGTAGATGGTGTAACAGCCATCCGGTCACCCGGCAGCACATTAAAGCCCTTCCTTTATGCCATTGCTTTCGACAGAGGAATGGTAACACCCAAAAGTGTGATCACTGATGTTCCTGCCAATTATGCAGGGTACATCCCTGAAAACTTTGACAAGCGGTTCCATGGCTCCGTTACTGTAGAACATGCGCTTGCCAACTCGTTGAATGTTCCGGCAGTAAAAATGCTGGATGCGATGGGTGCAGGTCAGTTTATTACTGCACTGAAAAATGCAGGATTTTCATCTGTAAGAAAAAATGAAGATAAGCTTGGGTTATCTGTAGTTCTTGGCGGCTGTGGTGTAAAGCTGGAAGAATTAGTGGTGCTTTATTCTTGTTTTGCAAATGAGGGGCGTGCGAAAAAAATTTCTTTTATTCATCCTGGTATTGCCCGTAAAAAAGAAAGCAGACACATCTCAAGTCTTTTATCAAGCGTTTCACGGGATCCGGTAAGGCTCGATTACATTCGTGAAGATTCTTTTTCACAAAAACTCATTTCACCCGCTGCGGCTTACATAACTGCTGACATTTTAACCAGGCATGCCCGCCCGGATCTCCCCAACAACTATGAAAGCAGTCTCCATTCTCCAAAGATTGCATGGAAAACGGGTACTTCATACGGCAGGCGGGATGCGTGGAGCATTGGATTTAATAAACACTATACGATCGGAGTTTGGGTCGGAAATTTTGATGGGAGGGGTGTATCGGAATTGACCGGTGCTGATATTGCCACGCCACTGTTGTTTGATATCTTTAATTCCCTTGATTATAACTCCTCTGGAGAATGGCTCCGGCAACCCTTAGATTGTGATTTCCGCCTGGTATGCTCGGTAAGCGGTAAGGTGCCTGATGAATTTTGTACTGATCAGGTGATGGATTATTTCATCCCTGAAATTTCCTCAACAGCAACATGCAGCCATCTTAAAGAAATATTTGTAAACTCCGGTGAGGATATTTCCTATTGCAGGAATTGCCTGCCACCGAATGGATATAAAATCACGCAATATCCCAATTTTGTTCCTGAGCTGATTTCCTTTTATGAATCTGAAAATATTCCTTACCTGAAAATTCCTGAGCATAATCACGAATGTACCCGCATCTACTCTGTGAATGCACCTGTAATTACTTCGCCAGCTGAAGGGCTGGAATACATTTTTGAAAAAGATGGTGGCTCACAACTCCTGCTTGCCTGCAACGCTCATAACGAGGTGAAAGAGGTTTATTGGTATGTAAATGATATTTTTTATCGCTCTGCCGGTTGCCATGATAAAATATTTATCACCCCGGGAGCCGGTGTGGTGAAGGTTTCCTGTGCTGATGATAAGGGTAGAAATTCAGATGTAAAGGTGAAAGTAACACTGCTGCAATAATTGGATTTAAAGCTTAAGGTAATTGAAATTTTAATTTTTCATTTCACCGGACTATCTTTGCAGAGATAAGAGGATATGAGGGGACGGACAGTCCCCTCTTTCTTTTACCTATGACGAATAATCTTGAACATCGGATAAGGGCATTGCTCACTGAAATTCTTGGTGAGCTGGATGGCTATCTTGTGGAGCTCAAATTATTGCCGGGCAGGGTGGAGGTGTTTGCTGACCGTGACCCGCACATCACTATTGAGGATTGCACGCGCATCAGCCGGTTTTTATTAAAGAAGCTGGAGGATGAGTTTTCATTTTCTGAGCACTATGCGCTCGAAGTTTCATCACCCGGCATGGATCAGCCGTTCAGAGTGATGCGCCAGTACAGAAAAAGCGTGGGAAGAGATGTGGAAGTCCTGCTTATTTCAGGTGCAAAGAAAACCGGAACACTATTATATGCTGATGATGAAAAACTAATTCTTGAGGAAGAAATTAAAATGAATAATAAGCAGGCAGAGAAAAGGCAATCAGAAATTTTTCTTGTTCAGATCAAATCAACCAACCTCGTGTTCAACTTTAAAAAGTAAAACCACTATGGACAGCCAGGAATTAGTACAATCTTTCAGTGAATTCAAGGATCTTAAAAGCATTGATCGTCCTACGATGATGAAGGTGCTTGAAGATGTATTTCGTACACTGCTCCGTAAAAAATATGAAACCGATGATAACTTCGACATCATTGTAAATACGGAGAAGGGTGATCTTGAAATCTGGCGGCGGCGGATCATTGTAGAAGATGGGGCAGTTGAAAACCCGGTTACCCAGGTTTCTCTTAGTGAAGCACAACTGATTGAACCTGATTATTCAGTGGGTGAGGAAGCAATTGAGCAGGTGGATATTAACCGGGAGTTTGGGCGCCGCTCCATTCTTACTGCCAAACAAACTCTTGCCTCGCGTGTATCAGAGCTGGAGAAAGAAGAGATTTTCAAGAAGTACCAGGACCGTGTGGGAGAAATTGTAACCGGTGAAGTATACCAGGTATGGAAGAAGGAAACATTGCTGCTTGATGATGAGGGAAATGAAATCGTATTGCCGAAAACTGAGCAGATACCTTCTGATTTTTTCAAGAAAGGTGATACGGTCCGTGCCGTTATCAAAGCAGTGGATATGAAGAACAACAGTCCTTATATCATGCTTTCCCGTTCTGATAATTCATTTCTTGCCAAATTACTTGAGCAGGAAGTGCCTGAAATCTTTGATGGGCTTATCACGATAAAGCGTATAGCGCGGGAGCCCGGCGAGCGGGCCAAGGTTGCTGTGGAATCTTATGATGACCGGATTGATCCGGTAGGAGCATGTGTGGGCATGAAGGGTTCACGCATCCATGGAATTGTACGCGAGCTGCGGAATGAAAACATTGATATTATCAATTACACCAACAACACGCAGCTTTTTATCACCCGGTCGCTTACCCCGTCAAAAATTTCCTCAATGGAAATTGATGAGCCCAACAAGCGGGTATACGTATATCTCAAGCCTGATCAGGTTTCACTCGCCATTGGCAAGGGTGGCATCAACATCAAACTTGCAAGCAAGATAACCGGGTTCAACATTGATGTATTCCGCGATGTAAAAGATGAGGAGTACGACGTGGATCTTGAAGAATTTTCTGATGAGATAGAATCATGGATCATTGATCAGTTGAAATCCATCGGGTGCGATACCGCGAAAAGTGTTTTAGACTTAAATAAAGAGGAACTGATAAGGCGTAGTGATCTGGAAGAGGAAACAGTGGAAGAAATATTGAGAATTTTGAGAACGGAATTTGAAGAAGAGAAAAAATGAACCATCCATAAGAAATTATTTTTAGTATAGGCGCTTTTACACCAATTAAATAACGATTAACGAACTCAGTGGCAGAAGTAATCACACAGGAAGTAAGGATTCAGGCAGTCGCCAAGGAATTGAACGTGAGCTGGACTCACCTCATTGAAACCCTTCAGAACAAGGGATTTTCATTGGAGAGTAAACCTACGATAAAGATTTCCCGCGAGATGCATGAGGTGCTGCTGAAAGAATTTTCGCAGGACCTGGCAGATAAAAAACAGGCGGATAAGATTGCTCTCGGATCCAAGCTTCCCAAGGAAGAACCCCAGATAAGCAAGGAGATCATTATTCAGCCAAGAAAAAAAGAAGCTCCTCTGGTTGAAACCCCTGCCAGGCCATTAATTATTACAATTGAAAAAAAAGAGCCACAAAAAATATCCGGGGATAATGTCCGGGAAATAGCGAAAGAAAAGAAGCCGGATGATGACTCCGGAAAAATAAGGGCGCGTGCTGAAACACTGGAAGGTCCGAAGATAGTGGGAACAGTTCCTCTGGAGACACTCGAGGAAAAAGCGCCTTCGGAAAAAGTAAAGGAAAAAAAGAAAGCTGCTGCTAAAAAGAAAACCGGTAATAAGATTGAGCCACTGCAACTGGTAGAAGCTCCCCCTGCCGAAATTCCGGTACGTGAAACAGAATTAAAGGAATCACCTGCGGAAGAAATTTCTGCAAATGAAGATAAGCCCGAAGTTCCGGTTATTGAGATGAAGAAAACGGAATACAGAAACCTGGAGGGAACCAAGGTGGTAGGGAATATTGATCTCTCTGCCATAAAAAGTGGTAAGCCGGATTATTCAGATATCATCAAAAGAGATGATCCGCGCCGGAAGCGAAAGCGAATCTATACCTCTGACCGTCCTGTAAAGCTGCCGGGAGAAAATAAAGACCTCAGGACAGGAACAGAGCCGCGCATGGAGCCGAGGAGAGATTTGCGGAGGGAAGAAGTGCGATCGACAGAAGTATCAGAAAAGCAAATTCAGGATAAGATCCGTGAAACCATGGCGCGGCTCAGTGGCGCCACCAAGGGCAAAACAGCAAAATCAAAATACCGTCGTCTGAAGCGTGATGAGGTAGCTGCTGAAATGGAAGAGGCGGCCATAGAGGGAACCAAAAGAGTTTTACAGGTTACTGAATTTATTTCTGCGGCGGAATTATCAAGTCTGCTCAATGTTCCTGTAACCGAAATCATAAAAAAATGCCTGGATGCTGGTGTCATTGTTTCTATTAACCAGCGCCTTGACGCCGAAATCATAGAGCTTGTTGCCAATGAATTCGGGCAGGAAGTGCACTTCATTTCCATGGAGGAGCAGGAAGAAATGGAAGTTGAAGATGATGAGGACGATCCGGAATTACTCAAGCCCCGCCCGCCTATTGTAACCATTATGGGTCACGTAGATCATGGTAAAACTTCATTGCTGGATTACATCAGGCAGTCCAACGTAGTTGCGGGAGAGAAAGGAGGAATTACACAACATATTGGGGCGTATGAGGTGATACTCGAAAATCAAAGAAAGATCACCTTCCTTGATACTCCAGGGCATGAAGCTTTTACTGCCATGCGTGCCCGTGGTGCCAAGATCACTGATATCGCAGTTATTGTGATTGCATCTGATGATGCTGTTATGCCGCAGACAAAAGAAGCGATTAGCCACGCGCAGGCTGCCGGTGTACCCATGATTTTTGCCTTTAACAAGATGGATAAGCCGGGTGTAACCGCAGATCGCATCCGTCAGCAACTGGCTGAAATGAATATCCTGGTAGAGGAATGGGGAGGAAAGTTTCAAACCCAGGAAATTTCTGCAAAGCTCGGCACGGGTGTAGAATCACTGCTTGATAAAATACTTTTAGAATCAGACCTCCTTGAGCTGAAATCAAACCCTGACAAGCTTTCTACAGGAACGGTAATTGAGGCAACACTGGACAAGGGCCGCGGCTATGTGGCCACCCTGCTGGTACAACACGGGACATTGAATATCGGTGATGCCATTGTTGCCGGTAGTAATTACGCCCGCATTAAAGCTATGTATAATGAGCGGGGAATAAGGATCAAGCACGCAGGACCTGCGGTACCGGTGCAAATCCTTGGTTTGGATGGTGCGCCACAAGCCGGTGAGAAGTTTAAAGAATTTATTGATGAGCATGATGCGAAGCAGGTAGCTTACAAGCGGCAACAAATTGTGCGTGAGCAGGGTATTCGTACCAAGAAGCATATAACGCTTGATGAAATTGGCCGCCGCCTGGCACTCGGCAATTTTAAAGAGCTGAACGTAATTGTGAAGGGTGACTTTGACGGCTCTGTGGAAGCTCTTACTGACTCGATGCAGAAGCTTTCCAATCCGGAAATACAGGTGAATGTGGTTCTCAAAGCTGTAGGGCAAATCACTGAGAGTGATGTATTGCTCGCCAGTGCATCAGATGCAATCATCATTGGATTCCAGGTTCGTCCATCTGTAAGCGCAAGAAAACTTGCCGAAAAAGAAAACATCGAGATCCGTCTTTACTCCATTATCTATGATGCCATTGATGAGCTGAAAAGCGCCATGGAAGGAATGCTGGAGCCCAAGATTGAAGAGCAGATTACTGGAATTGCAGAGGTGCGGGAGGTATTCAACATAACCAAATTTGGAAAGGTTGCCGGCTGCTTTATGACTGAAGGTAAAATTCTTCGTACTACCAGGCTAAGGCTTATCCGCGATGGGATTGTAATTTATACAGGTGAAATTTCTGCTCTCAAACGCTTTAAAGATGATGTAAAGGAGGTTGTAAGCGGACAGGATTGCGGTATCTCAATCAAAAATTTCAGCGACTATAAAGCTGGTGACAACATTGAAGGGTTTGAGGAAACGGAAGTAAAAAGAACCCTGTAATTGAAGCATCGGGTCAATGAAATTCATTTCTAATCAGTTATGACCAGGCGGGTGGCTATGCAGCTTCTGGAAGTGCAGATGCGCACCACATATATTCCGTCAGGAAATGATTGACTGAAGTTACCTGAATATTTTCCATCAGTTAAATTTAGACGATCCTTACGGAATAATTTTCCCATCAGATCATACACTTCCAGCATAGCGATATCATCATCAGAATTTTCCTCTGAGAAGATAATGGTAAAATTTTCCGAAGCAGGATTGGGGGAAACAGAAATGCTTTGAGCATCATTGGAATTTTCTGAAGCGTAGCTTTCCCCGCGCTCATAATGGCAGTTCTGAAACACGCTCACCCTCACTTCGTTTGTTATTCCGGGCGCACACGCACCGTCATTTTTTGCAATGGCGCATTGCACCACAGACTCTTTTATGGTTTCATTCAATGCAAGCATAATGGAATAGCTCTCTCCTGTTGCGCCGCTTATTGCAACACCATTTTCAATCCATTGATAGGTATAATTCTCAGCATCGAATGGACTTACACTCACCTGCTTACCCGGGCATCCGTAACAATAAATACTTCCATCGCATTCGGCAGTTACATTCTCAACATTAACCGTCACAGATGCGCTTACACAGCACATGTTGTTGCTTGTGGTTACTTTGTAAACCGATGTAACTTCAGGTGAGACCTGAACAGACGCGCCAATACTTTTTTGTAATCCCGGCCCGTCCCAGGTATAATCATGATCACCCCCGGACGCAGTAAGAGTAACAGTACCTCCGCGGATCACACAAAGATTTGCAGGAGGTATTATGGAAGGTGGGTTATTCAAATGTACTTTGAAAAAATAATCATTTTCAACAGCCGGGCAGTTTAAATAATCAGCATCCTGCGCTTTGAATTGCATAACATAGTCACCTGCAGGAGCATTGAAAAAAACACTATTGTAACTGCTGTTAAAAACATTTTCGGCAACCGGCTTTGTAAAATTTCTTTTCTCGTACAGCTTTGTTCCTGGTTGCAGGTCATCCCATGCATAGGTGGTATTCACACTCTCCTTATTAAGCTCTCCGTGTAATTTCAAAAACTGGTTCGCACAGTAATAGTAATCCTCCTGATCTGTAATAACCTCTGGTCGCAAGCTAACATAAACTGAGGAGTAGGAAGTGGCCTGATTCAATTGATCTGTAGCCCGCACGGTGATCAACACATCTTTTGAGGGGGTGAATGTGATGGAAACCCCGCTTCCATTCACACTGCCATCCGATGATGACCATAGGTAAGCATCGGCGGCGCCATCTGCAGTAAGTGAAATCATATTTCCACGGCAAACAAACAGAATGGCCGGAACAAATCGCCGGTCCAGCTCACCACCGGCAGAAATAATAGTAATTGCGGGTGAAATATTGGTACTGATCTTTTCAATCTTACTGCATTTGTTCCCCGCAGTGCCTATTACATAATAGTTGCGTGAATATGGTGGATTAATCGTAATGGTATTACCAAGAATACCGCTGGCTCCGAAAGAAGGAGTCCAGTTGTAAGCTGCTGCACCGGATGCAGTTGCAGTGAAGCTGGCTGCTGTTTTATTACTGAATGAAGATGGGGTTACTGAAACTGCCGGCAAGGTATTGTGCGTAATTGAAATATTATTCTTGGTTCCCAAAAGATTTCCTTCAGGGTCAAATACTTTCAAAATACCATTGGATAGAGGCGCAAGGGGGCTAATGCTGATACTGCTCGAGGTACTTGGCTCTGATTCCATTACACTCCAGTCATAGTATGCACCACCGCTCGCATATATATTGATTGCGGTGCTCGCATGAGCTGTGTCATAGTCATTATTATCAGGGGCACATACTTTGGGACCGCTCTTGCGAAACCAGACGGTATTTTGGTTTAGCGCATATAAGCGGGTAATAGAATATGGAGGAAGGAAAATTGTTGTTGTACCTGCAGGTATTTTTGCTGAGATTGAATCAAAATTCGCCGGGGTTTCAGTACCATTGTTATAATTGTAATCCACCGCTTTATAAAAGTTGTTGTACGGTTGATTCCAATAAACTTTTCCTGTGAAAAATAAGAGCGGGTTTTTGCACGAAACCTGTTCAAATGCATTTGCCGGCTGTAAAGCTCTTACGTCAATTTGCTGAGGCTGATCTGAAAGATTCAGAATAACAGATTGTTTGTCACCGAGATCTTTATCAAAGGTCCATCCGTAAAGTACAGGATATTCTGAATTCGGAATGAGCGGTGCATGAGGAAAGCTAAGCATTGCTGCACTGGTGCTGAAGCGCATGGCATCGGTGATCATCTTGACACACAATCCACCAGCGGTAAATGCCCACGGCTGTGTTTCAGTAAGTGAATCAATAGTTGCCCATTTACTACCGAATTTATATCCACGGGCATCAGTAAAAAATAACCCCCGCCCTGCGTCATTCGCGAAGGTCTGGCAAAGCGCCATTTTCACTTGTGGAAACTCAAGAAGCCTCATGGTGAGTATAGAAAGGTACATCGCATGAGCCCATGAACCCGCGATGATAAAGCTCTTATCAGTAAGGTTATATTCCGTTACCCATACATCGAGATCGGGATAATCCGCAACGGTTTTTAATTCATTGTTTGAAAAGTTATCAATGGCCTTGAATGCTCTTGCAAACATGGTTGGAATATCCTCAAGAACTACATTTGGTATTTTGGAAGCCGCAATTCCGGTTTTTGGATAAATGTGAAATGTAATTGCATCACCTGGCTTGGTACCGGTAAGGTTAGGGAGCACTCCCGCATTCCATGTTTTTCTTCTGCAATCATCATCGGTAATGCCATCTTCAGTTGTCCATGAGCTTCCATCAAACCCAACTTTAATTCCCGCGAAAGCAGGATTGCCGTGAATAGTATTAAGCCATGAACTGGCTTCTGCAGCATAATCTTCAGGCTGCACCCATGGACACGTACCACCTTTCAGATAAAATTCATTCCCCAGTTCAATGTAAGGAAAATTCATCCCCAGATCAACCGCATGCTTCAATACATCCTCCTGAAATTTCTTATTCGTGAACATGTTGAGACACATCAGCATTTTCGCATCGCTGCCACCCAGACAAAACCGGAGATCAAGCAGCCGATCAACCGGGAGCTTCAAATTCGCTGCGGCTTCATTCGGAGTAACTGCCACGCAGCTGATATTCGGGGAATAGATATACTGCGAGGAATCTTTTACTTCATCCGGATCGAGAAACCATCCGTCATTGATATTCCAGTCCTTGGCATGTCCTCCGGCAGGCCATCTTACAATCCTCGCATTCAGCTGAGGCATATGAAGCCTCACATTATGATCGCTCAAGTGCGAGGGGTAGATCTGTGAAACGTAAGAGACATTGGAAGAATTAAATCCAAAAAATTCTCCTGCATCCGTGCGCGAGACTGCAGTAAGTCCTGCTGCGTAAACATTTGCCTTTACATCCGCATCAGTAATATTTATTTTTCCAAGCGTAAGCAGTGACGCACCATTGATTATTCCGCCTGAAATATTTTTTTCAACTAAAAAATTGCATGGCAAAAAAGCAGTGCCAGTTATGCGCAGGTTTCCGCCTACCCGAAAATAAACCTGTGACCGGCTTACACCGATAAGTGTGATGCCTCCGCCATTTACTGTGAGTGAATTACTGATGTTAATGATAAAAAATGATTCACTATTGCCATTGAGAGTGAGTGTACTGTTAAGAGTGGAATTTCCATTGATGTAATAACTGCCGGAGGTTAGGGACTGACCCCCGAGGACTGAAGAGATATTTGCTCCCGGCATTTCCTTTACCTGGCTGATTGCTGAGGCAAGGTCCGCAATTGCGGCACTATCCAGGGAGCTTCTTACCACAATGGTATCATCGGATGTTACGGATGCCGAAATAAATTTTCCTGAACCAACCCATGCCGGTACAAATACCGGATTAAGGGTAATGATGCTATCACCTGCCAGCATCCCGAATAAGCCTGCGGTACCAGTTGCGGGAATGCTCATCATCAATGTTACATCATCACTGCCAACACAGCCTGCTGCATCAGTTGCAGTAAGGGTGTAGGTAATGTTGCTTAGTGGAGTTGAAACCGGTTGTGCGATGTGGCTTTGATTAAGATAAATTGATGGTGACCAGCTATAGAGATAGGGAGCTGTTCCTTCGGAGGCAGGTGAAGGAGATGCCAGGGTGGCATTACTGCCAAATGAAATGAAGCGATCAAATCCTGCACGCACTTCCGGTACAGGCTTAACGGTTACGTGAATGGTATCTGATACTGATATTTGATTTGCATCGGTTACCGTGAGCACATAGTCAATCGTGCTGTGAAGGATCGCAAAGGGATGATCGCGAAAAAGAGTATCGAGATAAATTGCCGGACTCCATTCATACTTATAGGGGG
>JBDSEA010000064.1:0-21492 GCA_039920305.1 Chitinophagales bacterium | reverse complement strand
CTAATGATACTGCAAAAATTCAACGCAAAAATTGAGTTGCAAATAGCAGCAAGTGTAGAGTAAAATCAATACCTCCTATTTGACAATTACACTATATAGAATTTATAACGTCATTAAATAAAAGCTTCTATAGTTGGTTGGCTCATAATATGAGGCGTGGTTTTTGCTTTCTCTATTTTCAATCAACATTTATTTTATGACCGGATACCATACATACAAGTCCTGTATAGATGCCTGCCTTAAATGTGCAGCAATTTGTAACCATTGTGCATCCTCATGCACACAGGAAGAAGATATAAAAATGATGGCAAAATGTATTCAGTCAGACATGGAATGTTCAGCAATATGCTACGCAGCCGCACAGCTTATGAGCTTAGGCAGCGACAAAGCAAAAGACATTTGCCGTATCTGCGCCGATATTTGCGAAGCATGTGGAAATGAATGCAGCAAGCATCAGACAAAACACTGCCAGGAATGCGCAGAGGCATGTAAAGCATGTGCACTGGAATGCCGCAAAATGGCTGCTTAACAGTTTAATCAAAAGGCAGGTTTAGTGCCTGCTTTTTCATTTTAAAAAATTACATGAATGGAACGGAATAAAACTATGCATAACATGCAAAGAATGAGTTACAAAAAGTTTGCTGTAATGATGGTCTTTTCTTTTTTCATCATGTACTTCGTAATGTTTCTCAATATTGACAAATTAGACCATTACCATACAAGTGCCACAAGAATTTACATGGCATTGCTTATGGTAGCTCCAATGGGAGTTGTTATGATGCTGATGATGGGTAGGATGTATCCAAACAAGAAAACAAATACATCAATTATTATCGGTAGCATTGTTTTGTTTGCAGTAATACTTGCCGCATTACGAACACAAACTCCAATTGGCGATGTGCAGTACATGAAGGCAATGATACCACATCACTCATCAGCAATTATGGTAAGTAAACATGCAGCAATAAAAGACGCTGAAGTGCGAAAATTAGCAGAAGGCATCATTGCTTCGCAGGAAAGGGAAATTGCACAGATGGAAGCCATCTTGCAGAGAATAGGAAAATAACAGCACTTTGGTATTTTTATTTGATACGATACTAAGGGGAACTTCCAAAAACCCATCCAAATTAACACACCTAAGTGTAGAATTTATAACCGTATATAAGAGATGACCGATTAACTTGTAAGATGAAAACCGTACCCCTACGCTGTTCGATTTCTTCGACCATCAGGAAAAGCTCCTGCAATATAAGGATCCTTTACGCAAATTGCATGACCATATAGACTGGGAGGTTTTCCGCCCCGGATCGGGGGTTACCCCGTGTAGATTATAGCAAAGGAGGCCATCCGCCTTTTAATAAACTGTTTCTGTTCAAAGTATGACTTACTCCTTTATAAATATGCTAAAGTTCACCTTTAATTACTAACTATCTCAAAAAAACTGTACTGTAAAGTTGACGCCTCTGGTGAGGACACCGACCTCGAGCAAAGTTGTCTTATTGTTTAAGATGCACTTCATAGTAAATGTTATTATAGATAGTACTCAACCACAAACATTTATTCGTTAATTTGGTAATTTCCCACGTAATTTTAGGAAACTGACACGTTCCATCTGTAAGAAAACCGGGAAGAGGGGCAATTGGAGGCGGAATAGTTTGAGGATTGTAACAACCTAAGTTTCCAATGTCAATGGCGGTATTATCAGGATATAAAAGTGTCCAGCTCGAACCATTATATTGAGAATTATCAGAAAACTTAACTGAGAAAGTTCCTTCACCCCCGATAAAAGGCTTTGTATTATCAAAATGAAAGTAACTGATGTTTAAGGGTTTTACATCCGCCATTTCATCAATTCCGTCAACCATCACTTCATCTAAATAGTAGTCACCAAGCACCCTCTTAGCTGGTGAAATAAGTGAAACCAAAGGGCCATTTTCATATTTGCAGCTTGTTATGAGGAATAACAGGGAATATAATTTGAATCTATTTTTCATTGGGCAAAATGATAATGTTTAAGATGACTGTAATTATTGTTTTCGACCTCTAACCAAATTTTTTTCTCACTTAATTTGGTTATTGAAAAAACGACTAAAGGATATTTTAACAGTACACGAACCGCTTGTTGGAGGTTCAGTTCCTGTAATCCCTGTCATCATACGGTCATTGCTTGGTTAAAGTTACGAGACTTTGTTTGGTGCAGCTATTGGCATCTGAATAATAAGATCCCGAAAAATAAATCCAATCCTTAAGATCATCTCACGAGGGAACTTCAAAACCCCACCTTATCCTCCACCTGTTTCAGCGGTGCATTTTGCTCAACAAATTCAATGATGCGTGTAGCGATATCAATTCCTGTCGCCCGCTCGATACCTTTTAATCCGGGAGAAGAATTCACTTCGAGGATCATGGGTCCACGTGATGAACGGATCATGTCAACGCCGGCCACCTGCAACCCAAGCACTTTTGCCGCACGAATGGCTGAAAGTTCTTCTTCTAAAGAAAGCTGAACTTTTTCACCCTCACCACCCCTGTGCAGGTTCGATCGGAACTCACCTTCTTTTCCGGTCCGCTTCATCGCACCTACTACTTTCCCGTCAATTACAAACGCGCGGATGTCTGCCCCGTTGGCTTCTTTGATGAACTCCTGAACAAGGATGTAAATGTCTTTTCCCAGGAATGCTTCAATAGTGGATTTTGCACCCTGAACTGTTTCGGCGAGAATTACCCCGATGCCCTGTGTGCCTTCAAGAAGCTTGATCACCAGTGGAGTACCGCCCACCATTTTGATCATGTGATCTATGTTTTTCGAGGTGTCGGCGAAAACGGTTTTCGGAATTCCAAGCCCGGCACGCGAAAGAAGCTGCAGTGACCGCAGCTTGTCGCGTGAGCGGGTGATGGCCTGTGATTCATTGGCAGAAAAGATACGCTGCATCTCGAACTGCCGGACAACAGCAGTACCGTAAAAAGTTACCGAGGCACCAATTCGGGGAATCACCGCTTCGGCATCATTCACTTCTTTTCCCTCATAAAAAACTACCGGCCTGCCTTTTTCAATTCCCATGTAGCATTTGGTATGATCCAGAACAAAGGCATGATGACCACGATGCTCCGCCGCCTGCAAAAGCCGGGCTGTAGAATGTATGTTACGGTTACGGGAAAGAATTATGAGTCGCATGTTTTTAAAATTGATGGTTTGCCATCAGGAAGGAAAAATTCAGGTTAGGAATTACGGATTGTTGATTAAAATTCTTCGGCCCAGCACCACTCCTTCCATTTTCAAATAATAATTTCATTTCCGGTTATTTCTTCTGAAATTTCATCTTTTCCTTGTGCGAGAGATTCTGCCTGGTCACATCAATAACAAAACGCTCGCCGAGAAGCTTTCTTCCCAGCAGTACCGGGTATTTCATTGAAGAGCGATTCGTGAGCGCTAACTCTACCAGGTAGCTTTTTCCAAACAGAATAATGTGGGTCTTGATGGTATAGCGATATTCAATTTGTCCGAATGAATTTTTCACCTGCTTACTGGCAAAGACTTTAGATTCACGTACTATGGGTGTCTGATCTTTGAGCACAGTAAATTTCACATGATGCTCACCACCGTTATAAAAGGCAGAAATGGTTTCGCAATGAATGGATGAAGTATAGGCACCACTGTCAATTTTCGCCGCTACATTCTCCAGTCCCAGGTCAGGAAAATCAACCATATCCACTCTGCCAATCGTGTGCATGGGCTGAAAATACAAATCCCCCCTCAGGTATCTCTTATTTCGATGGAGGAATCGGATTATATATCCAGGTTACTTCCAAATGTCACGTGAATGGCGATTCGTAACTTTACAGCATGAGCAAGAGCGGAAAAGTGTTGGTGGCTATGAGCGGTGGCATTGACAGTACAGTAGCGGCAGTGATGCTTCACCACGAAGGGTATGCAATTGTGGGCATTACGATGAAAACCTGGGACTATGCCTCCAGCGGCGGATCAAAAAAAGAAACCGGGTGTTGCAACCTCGATTCAATCAATGACGCCCGCGCGGTGGCTGTGGATCTTGGATTTCCCCATTACATCGTTGACATACGCGATGAGTTCGGCGACGCAGTGATTGAAGATTTTGTTGCAGAATATATTGCGGGCAGAACACCAAATCCCTGCGTGCTCTGCAATACTTATATCAAGTGGTCTGCGCTTCTTAAGCGCGCCAGGCAGATGGATTGCGAATTTATCGCAACAGGGCATTATGCCCGCGTGCGTGAAGAGAATGGTCGCTTTGTGGTTTCAAAAGGATTGGATGAAACCAAGGATCAGTCCTATGTGCTTTGGGGAATTTCGCAGGAGAATCTGGCAATGAGCCGTTTTCCATTAGGCGGATTCAGAAAAAAAGAAATCAGGAAGATGTGTGAGGACTGGGGTTACACAGAGCTGGCAAAGAAAAATGAATCGTATGAAATCTGCTTTATCCCTGATAATGATTACAGAGGATTCTTAAAGCGAAAAATTCCGGGCCTTGAAGAAACAGTGGATGGTGGTTTGTTTGTTGACAGGCAGGGCAATGTTCTGGGCAAGCATTCCGGGTATCCTTTTTACACCATCGGCCAGCGAAAAGGGTTAGGTAATGCTTTTGGTATTCCCATGTATGTGACTGATATTGACGCCAGTAGCAACATTGTTGTCCTTGGCGAAGAAGATGATTTAAAACGGACATCCATGGTTGTGGGAAAGGTCAACCTTCAGAAATATACAATGATTGTGGATGGAATGGATGCAGTAACCAGGATACGGTACAAGGATGCGGGAACACAGTGCCGCCTGTTTAATGAATCCGGCGGAAATATCCGGGTTGAGTTTGATGCGGATGTGAAGGCAGTGGCACCTGGGCAGTCTGCGGTTTTTTATGAGGGTGACGATGTGATTGGCGGAGGGATTATCTTTTCATCATCCATTCAATAACTTTGGTAACAGGATATTTTTTTTCACTTTATATGTTTGCTGAATTCTTCACCGGAATATTCAAAACCCTCGTCAGGCCCGGAAAATGCCGGTTAAGATTTCGTGCCGCCATTGATTTCCCGGCTCTAATTTTTATCGGCTCACTCACTTGTTTCAGTATCTCATGCAAAAAAAGCACATACCCCTCTCCTGCCGAAGATTACAGCTATTTTCCCCTTGCTTCAGGTAAGTATATTATTTATGATGTGGATTCTATTGGCTACAGCAACTTCGATCTTGTTCATCCTGTTGATACTTCCTATTATCAGATCAGGGAAGAAGTGGATTCTCCTTTTGTAGATAATGAGGGGAATAGTGCCTTTAAAATTATTCGCAGTAAAAGAAAAGATGAAAATTCACCGTGGACCATTTCCGATATCTGGTCTGCCAGTCTTTCTGAAAATACAGCTGAGAGAGTTGAAGAAAATCTGCGATTCATTAAGCTCGATTTTCCTGTTCTGAATGGTAAGCAATGGTATGGTAATATTCATATACAGACAGATGGATCCCTGTCATTTCTGGATGGATGGAGATATGAATATTCTGCGGTTCATCAGCCCCTTGATTTGAACAGTCATTCATATGATTCCACCATCACGGTTACGCAGCAATCAGATTCCAATGCCATTCAGCAATACATTTATATTGAGAAGTATGCAAACCATGTAGGGATGATCTACAAATATGAGGATAGCCTTTCCACACAGCCGGGTCAGCCCAAAAATGGCCGGGTGGTTACGATGAAGGCAAAAGAATTCAATTAGGAAATTGATAAGAGCAATAACTCCGCAGCATTACACAGATACATTAAATTCTCTCAAGGCCTGGTTGAGCGAGGTTTTTTTATCGGTAGATTCTTTTCGCTGTCCGATGATGAGTGCGCAGGGAACCTGGTATTCACCTGCAGAAAATTTTTTGGGAATTGTTCCTGGAATTACCACGGAGCGCGCAGGGATTTTTCCACGATATTCTCTTGGTTCACTCATGCTCACATCAATAATTTTTGTAGAAGCTGTTAGAACAACATTGGCGCCCAGCACTGCATCCTGTTCTACAACCACGCCTTCTACCACAATACATCTTGATCCAATAAAGCAATTATCCTCGATCACCACCGGCGTAGCCTGCACGGGCTCCAGCACTCCACCGATTCCTACTCCCCCGCTGAGGTGAACATTACTGCCAATCTGAGCACAGGAACCCACTGTTGCCCATGTATCAATCAATGTTCCCTCATCTATATAGGCTCCTATATTCACAAAAGAGGGCATCAGGATTACACCCTTAGCGATGTATGCACCGAATCTGGCAACTCCATGCGGCACGACCCGTATTCCCAGTTCCCTGTAATTTATTTTTAAGGGAATTTTATCAAAGAAGTAGAGAGGACCCGCCTGCATCTCCTCCATCGGCATGATGGCAAAGTAGAGAATGATCGCTTTTTTGATCCATTCATTTGTTTGCCATTCGCCGTCAATTTTCTCTGCAACCCTTATTTTCCCCAGGTCAAGCAACTCGATTACTCCAGTAACAAATTCTTTCGTTTTTGCATCCTGCAGCAGCATCCGGTCATTCCATGCATCTTCAATCCATTTGCGAAGTATTTCCATGATTAAGTGCCTGTTAAAATCTTAAATTTTTGATTATGAGGAGAAAAATTTAATGGGATCATCACCATTAAGCTATAACTTATTCGAATGTGAAATATAGTTGAGTTATGCGAACAGAAGTTTATACCCATTACTTATTTTCGCCGCAACTTAAATCAAAATCTCTTCATGGATCTTTTCGAAAAAATTCTTGAGAACCGGGGGCCCATCGGTCAGTACTCGAAAGTAGCACATGGCTATTTTGCTTTTCCGAAGTTAGAGGGTGAGATCGGCAGCCGTATGATTTTCCGGGGAAAGGAACGCATCGTATGGAGCCTCAATAATTACCTGGGGTTGGCCAACCATCCTGAAGTTCGCCGCGCTGATACTGAGGCAACTGAAAAATATGGTCTTGCATACCCAATGGGCGCCCGCATGATGAGCGGGAACACTGACCTGCATGATGAGCTGGAAAATCAGCTTGCAAAGTTTGTGAAGAAGAAGGATGTGATGCTGATGAATTACGGATACCAGGGCATCATGTCCGCCATTGATTGCCTTGTTGACCGCAGGGATGTGATCGTTTATGATGCTGAGTCCCACGCCTGTATTATTGATGCGATGCGGATGCACATGGGTAAGCGGTTCGTGTTTCAGCACAATGACATTGAAAGCTGTGAGAAGCAGCTCCAGCGCGCAACCGAACTGGTGAAAGAGACAGGGGGAGCTATTTTACTGATCACCGAGGGTGTGTTCGGCATGGCTGGCGATCAGGGAAAGATCGCAGAGATCGTGGCGCTGAAAGAGAGATATAATTTTCGCCTGATGGTAGATGACGCCCACGGCTTCGGAACCATGGGCGCTACTGGTGCCGGAATTGGTGAAGAGCAAAATGTTCAGGAAGAGATTGATCTTTACTTCAGCACGTTTGCGAAATCAATGGCGAGCATCGGTGCCTTCATGGCAGGCGATGAGAATGTAATTGAATACATCCGCTATAATTCCCGCTCTCAGATTTTTGCGAAGAGTCTTCCTATGGCTTTTGTTGCAGGTAACCTGAAGCGCCTTGAGCTACTGCGAAGCAAACCAGAATTAAAGGCAAAGCTCTGGGAGAACGTTCATGCATTACAGCATGGGTTGAAAGAGCGGGGCTTTGAACTGGGCAAGTGCAATACTCCTGTTACACCGGTTTACCTTAACGGTAATGCAGGCGAGGCGGCGAACCTGATCATGGATGTGCGGGAGAACTACAACATCTTCCTCTCAATCGTGATTTACCCTGTAGTGCCAAAAGGAGTTATGCTTCTCCGACTGATACCTACCGCAGTTCATACTATGGAGGATATTGATTTAACACTTACCTGCTTCAGCGAAGTTTCAGAAAAGCTTAAAAGCGGACATTATCTTGCACAGAAGATGGTGGCGGTTTGAGTCGGGAGTCCTGAGTAGTGAGTAGTGAGTCGAGAGTAAAGAGTTATGAGAGATTAGTGTTGACATTACATTCTTATGTGAATATTTTTTGAAACAGAATATTTTCACCATTCACTTTTCACTATTCACGAGTCAGAAGTAGCGAGTAGCGAGTAGCGAGTCCTGAGTAGTGAGTCAGTATTTTTTCGAAACAGGATATTTTCACTATTCACTTTCATTTTCACTATTCACGAGTCCAGAGTAGTGAGTCGGGAGTAGAGAGTAGCGAGTCGTGAGTAGTGATTCGATTTAACTTTTTTCCCCATAATTTTTCGTTCTTCATTCTTAATTTTTAATTATTGCAATGGCAGGCAAGCAGGGGAAACAAAAGGTTTCTTCTTCTAATAAAATCACTGAACGGGTCAAACCTCCACGGAATGAGCCGGGTTTTCTGCACTTTTTTTCCCGCCCCCTTCATCAGTTATCTATTATAATCATAGTAGCATGCGGTCTTTATGCAATCACCCTCTTTAATGGCTTTGTGCTGGATGATGGGATGGTGATTAGCAATAACAATGCAGTGCTGAAGGGCGTGAGCGGCATACCTGACATTTTAACCCATGATAGTTTCAGCGGCTCAATCGGTGACACAAAAAATTTAGCGGGTGGTAGGTACAGGCCGGTGTCCCTGATTTCCTATGCGGCTGAGATTTCGCTTTTTGGGAAAAACCCTTTTGTGCATCATCTCATCAATGTCCTGCTTTATGCACTTACAGGATTAGTGCTTCTGAGTTTTCTCCGGAAATTTATTTTTCCTCAACAGCCCATCTGTGCATTCATCACCACGCTCCTATTCGTCATTCATCCGATCCATACAGAAGTAGTTGCCAACATCAAAAGCCGCGATGAGATTCTCTCACTGCTGTTTCTTCTTCTAACGATTTTTTATTTGCTTAAATTCCTGAAGGTAGGCTTAAACAATAAAAGCCTGCTGCCTGCCATTCTTTTTTTTGCCCTTGCGCTTTTTTCCAAGGAGAATGGATTGATATTCATTGCCCTTATTCCAATAACGATTTACTTTTTTTCCAGCTTAAAAGTTGCAGGGATCATCAAAATCTCCTTCCCATTTCTTGCTGTTGCCACCTTATATCTTACAGTCCGCATCTTCTTACTCGGATTGAGAAATAATGAAATTGCGGAAGTGATGGACAATCCCTATGTGATGGCAACCCTACCACAAAAGCTTGCCACCATTGCCCTGGTATTCCGGAAATATTTGCAACTCCTTTTCTTGCCGCATCCGCTTACCTATGATTATTCCTACAATCAAATTCCATATCGAACCTTCAGCGATCCGCTGGTTTTGATTTCTATGCTGATTAATTTTTCAATGTCCGCCTATGCATTTATTCGTTTTTTGAAAAAAGATTTATTAAGCTGGTGCATCCTGTTTTATCTCGGGACTCTGTTTCTGGTTTCCAATATTTTTTTCAATATCGGCGCTCCCATGGCGGAAAGATTCTTATACCAGGCTTCGGTTCCTTTTTTAATTGCCGTAGTGGAGTCAGCCAGCAGGATCCTGGATTTTAAAAAAACTTCATATACAGTAGCGACGCCGCTCATTTCCATTCTTGTTATAATTGTTTTCATTGCCTCATCGTATGTTACAGTTGCACGCAACAGGGAATGGAAATCTGATGAAACACTTTTTCTTCATGATGTAAAAATATCTTCAGGCAGTGCACGTGCAAATACGTATGCAGGAGTTGCATTGATCCGCATGAGTGATAATTCAGAGGATCCCAATGTAAAAAGAATGTATGCTCTTGAAGCAATTCAGTATTTCAAAAAATCAGAAGCCATCAAGCCTGATTATGTCCCAACCCTTTTGAATAAAGGCGTCGCCTATAGCCGCCTCGACAGTCCGGAGACCGCCGAATCAACCTGGGGCATGGTCAGGAAACTTGAACAGGCCCATCCAAATTTGAAACAGTACGATGATTATTTATTTCAAGCTTTCTACAGGCGGGGATTAAAAGATGGTGCTGAAAAAAACTTTTTTGCTGCAGTAGTCAATCTTGAAAAAGCAGTAAAGTATCAGTCAACTAATGCCGATGCGTGGTACAATCTCGGCGGGGCATATTTCTCGGTAAGAAACTGGGATAAGGCAAAAGAAGCCTGGGAAAAAACACTGCTGCTTGATCCGGAAAATCAGTCAGCGCTGCAGGGATTAAATGCCATAGCCCATCGTCCGGCAGAGTAAGCCTGCGCATTCTGAAGAATTAAGGAGTTAATTCATTTCTAAAATTCTTAGCGGATAATGTTAAACCAATAGCATTCCATTCATCGAGCAACAATGAATCCTCATTACGGAGCCAACTCATCACTCCTCACTAAGAAAACAATTGTAACTCTTTAAAGCTAAAATCAATCAGCACTTTGAATTAGTTCGTCACAATTAATTTTAGTGAACAACTTATTTTATGAGTATTAAAACGCAGAAAGCAAAAACCATCCTGCAGGTCAGTGGTATCAAGAATAATCTTTTGTTCTCCATTCATTTCAGTTTCATTAAGCACCCGTTTGATTTTGTTTCCGAGTAGATCAAAGAGGTCAATAAGAATTTTTGCAGGTGAGCTGATTGTAAATTCATTGAAGTTGATTGTGCAGCAGGATTGGGAGAAAAAGTAAAAAGAATTTTGGGATTTGTAATTGTTTGTTCTCCTACATCAATGCCGGAAAAGATACGCATGAGAAGAAAATCTTTATAGGGAGGTTGGGTGAATGTGCTTCCTGCAAGAAGGATTTTCCCGTCCGATTGAATTGCAACTGTCTAGACAATAATCATCTATTCCGCTGATATCAAATTCAACACTTCCACCACCTCCAAACATTGCATCCAAAGAACCATCCGAATTAAATCGTGCAACGGAAATATTTTGATGAGCTCCATCCCAACTGTACCCCGCTGTAAGAATTTTTCCATCTTGCTGAATAGCGATTGAAGTACCAAATGAAGAATCAATGACACCGTTTGATAAATACCCGGAAACTCCAAAGTTTAGATTCGTAACCGACAAGGCATGTTCTCCAAGAACAATTTTTCCGTCTGAATGAAGAGCATTGGCGTTTGAACTTCCACTCACAGAAACTTTTCCTCCATTAGATGAGGAGGAGAAGGTGCCCGACCTGTCCCGATTTTATTTCTTCGGGAAGGGAGGATGAGGTCGGCTCAGCACTTTTTAATTCTTCAACACATCAACAATCTCCTGCGCTTCGTCAAGCATATCTTTGAAGACGGTTCTTTTCACCGGTCCTTCATTCTGATAATAATTCCAGAGATGAAAAAAACTGTATGACGCATTGAACTTCGTGAGTAGCTTCTTGTCGAGCTTTGATAATGCATGTTGATACTGCTGAACGTTTTTCGGCTTTTCAAATCCATTATGACTCTTGAGCAGCAGATAACCATCCATCGCCTTCAGGATTCCGAGATAAGCAATGCCACATGCAGAGCGTATGTACTTCGCATCGAGATAATGAATCGAATCTTTCTTTGACTTGCGAAGAACATCTTTCGCATTGGAGAGATAGCGTTTCGCTTCTTTGTAATACAACTGTTTTGTTTCAGGTGAAGTCATGGTAGCAAAGATAAAAGGATCTCGCGACGGCAACCCAATCGCAACCACTCACGTTTTAACTTCCTAAATGTAAAAAGATTTTTTCAGGAAGGTTTTTCTTGCGCATCCCTTCTCCAAAAAAACTTTTCTTCCACTTCTCTTTTCCTTTGGAGAAGATGCTCGACCTGTCCCGATTTTTCTTCGGGAAGGCAAATGAGGAGGAGAAGGTGCCTGAAGGGCGGATGAGGTCGGATCAGCGTCTCTGCGGTAATTTTTTTTTCATCAGCAACCCACCAACCCAATCGCATTTACTCTCCCGTTTTCCCTGCCTACCGGTTTATCCGCGGCAAGGAAATGAAGGCGGGCAGGCAAACTTTCCGAAATGTAATAAGATTTTTTTTTCGGTTGTATTTCTCCTCTATTGCTCATTCCACTGTGATGAAACTTCATAGAAAGTATCAGGGCATAAATCCTAAAGGATGGTATATATGAGGAGGGTATTTATGATCTGCTTGGAAAACAATTTCTATATCAGGCAAACGTAGCTGATGGTTGGCGGTTCGGAGGTGATCTGAAGAATGGAATCTATATGGCGCAGATAAAACAAATGGATGAAGTTATTGGTATATTTAAACTCATAAAAGAAGACACCTACTAAGAGCTGCAATTTTTATGTATATTGACTTAACCCGGTAATATTGCCGGGTTTTCCTTAATATTAATGACTTTATAAAAGCTCAATTTGTTGTTTTGCCTGCCATTCCTCCCGGAAGCATTGTTTTTGATACCTAAGAAATAATTGCAAGTTAGGGTTAATAACCGTCGATATTTTATGAATTCATTTTACGATGTTCATTACCCAATTAGGTTTAAAGCAAACATTTGCTTATCTTCACTTCAATTAAATGTGGATATTGCTTAATACTCCACATTATTGAAATTTTGCAGGAATCGGTTTGTTTTTTGAATATGAGAATGCTGTTAACCCCACTGAAATTGAATAAGGTTGTAATCATCTTTTTTAATACCGTTTTAACCTTCCTGATTTCTGTATCCGGGATAACAGCACAAAGTTGTACATGCAATAATTATGGTACTGAGATAGTCTATAATGGGGACTTTTCTCTCGGAAATACAGGATTTACGAGCAATTATAATTATTCTTTTACAGCAGGTTCCGGAAAATATGGCATAAGCTCTACTCCATGGGTGGCAAATGCTTTCTGGAGCCATTGTTCTGACCACACTACTGGTACCGGAAACCTGATGTGGGTTGATTGTTCTGATACTGGTACGTTGGATATCTGGACCCAGATCGTTCCCGGAATAGGTTTAAATACAGACTATATCCTAACGTGCTGGATAACAAATCTCGATCTCAATGGGCCTTCGACCCTTGAATTTTTAATTAACGGGCAGGTGATCGGTAATCCACTTACTGCGCCTCTTACCACCTGCAACTGGGTTGAGTTTTGTTTTATCTGGAACTCCGGAAATGAAGATTCTGCAATAATCACTATCAGAAACCAAAGCCAGTTTGGCGTAGGTAATGATGTAGGGATTGATGACATTTCTTTGAAAGCTTGTTGCCCACTTTCTGTTAAGGATGTAACGGCGGCCATTTGTATAGGTGATGGTTATTTGTTACCAGGCGGAAACCTTGTATATGCAGGTGGAATCTATAATGATACTCTGAACACATTTTTCGGTTGCGACAGTATAATCAATACACAGCTTACTGTTCTTGCAACCTCCTCCTATTTGCAGAACATATCCATTTGCAGTGGTCAATCCTTTTTTGCAGGGGGAGCATTTCAAACTGTCAGCGGCACCTATTATGATACCCTGGTAAACATGCCCGGTTGTGATAGTTTCCTTACAACTATTCTCTCTGTTTTACCTAATTCCGCTTTCACAATAAATCCTGCCATTTGTGAGGGCCAATCATATTTTGCGGGAGGTGGGTTTCAGACTACCCCGGGAACTTATACCGATAATCTGGTGAATTATCTTGGTTGTGACAGCATACTTACAACGAATCTTACGGTGTTGCCCAATTCCACTTTTTCAGTGAGTATTTCTATTTGCCAGGGTGATTCATATTTTGCCGGAGGAGCATTACAAACCACCACCGGAAATTATTATGATACGCTTGTAAATTATCTTGGCTGTGACAGTGTAATCATAACCAATCTAACAGTTCTGACAAATTCTCCTGTTACTGTAAATATTTCAATCTGTGATGGTCAATCCTATTTTGCGCAGGGATTTTTTCAGACAACCACTGGTACCTATCTTGATACGTTTGTAAATTACCTCGGCTGTGACAGCCTGATCACCACAAATCTAACCGTACTGGCAAATACTTCATTCCTGAGGAACATTTCTATCTGTGACGGACAATCCTTTTATGCCGGAGGAGATTTCCAGACACAAAGCGGAGTTTATGCAGATACCATTTTAAATACAGCAGGTTGTGACAGCATCATCACAACCAATCTTACTGTAATTCCCAATACAGCTTTCACACAAAATATTTCTATTTGTAGCGGGGACTCAATTTTGCTTGGAAGCGCCTGGCAAACACAGAGTGGCAGCTACATTGATCATTATATCAATGAACTTGGGTGTGACAGTATCCTCACAACCATTCTTTATGTGATCCCACCAATCGCAACCCCGGTGGCCGCAGTGATCTGTAGTGGTGAAACATATTTTGCTGCAGGAGCAAATCAATCTCAATCCGGTAACTATATTGATACGTTTATCGCCACATCGGCTTGTGACAGCATTGTTACAACCAATCTAACAGTTTTGGCTCCCATCAGCACGGATGTTTTTACTTCAATTTGTGATGGAGAACAATATTTTGCAGGAGGTAACTGGCAAAATATTGCAGGAATTTATTTCGATACCCTTTTTTCCTACATGAGCTGTGACAGTGAAGTGGTAACACACCTCATAGTATATCCTGCTCCGCAAGTAGATCTTGGAAATGATACAGCACTTTGTGAAGGTTCATCCGTTATGCTCTACGCAGGCAGCGGCTTTCAGGATTATCTGTGGCAGGATCAATCGGACCAGCCATCATTTGTTGCAGATGACAGTGGCAGCTATTGGGTACTTGTTACTAATTCCTCGGGTTGTACTGCTTATGACACTCTCCTGGTAACCAGCATTTATCCGTTGCCTGATCATTTTTTACCACCTGATACATTTATCTGCGGTAATATTCCATTGACCATTCAGGTCCCTGATTTTAATAAATATTTATGGAATGATGGGGATACTAATAATTTTCAAGTATTTACCCAGGAGGGAATTTACTCTCTGGAAGTTCATGATATTTATGGCTGCAGCGGCTCGGATAGTGTTTCAATTGTAAATGCTTGTGATAAGGACATCCTTGTGCCAAATGCATTTACGCCCAATAATGATGGAACCAATGATATTTTTCTGCCTGTGATTATTAAAAATCTGGTGAGTTACCACATGATTATTTTTAACAGATGGGGAAGAAAAGTTTTTGAAAGTGTTGATTCATCCGTGGGATGGAATGGATTTGAATATGACCTCCCGGGTGAGATCGGGGCATACTACTGGTCAGTTGAATATACTGTTGCAGGGAGTGCAAAAAATAGCATACATGGAAATGTCACCCTCCTTCGCTGAACCAGTTATTTAAAATTTTATTGCATTTTCAAGCTCTTTTATATTAACTTTCCTTCACTCCCACTTTAACCCTGTGCCATCCATTATTCATATAGCCTTTAAAATTCCATACCTCGCGCAACTCAGCCGGCTGTATGTTCATTTCGCTATCAATGGCACGCGCAATAATTTCAGATTCACCACTGGGTAAGGCGAGCTTTGCTTCCCAAAATGACCATGTCATCGGATTATCTCCATCGGTAATCTTTGCATTGCTCCATGATACTCCGTTATCAATTGATATCTCTACACGAATAATTTTTTTTCCGCCGCTTATGGCCCAGCCTTCAGCCGTTACGGCACCATTATTAATTATTGAATCGTTCTTTGGTGCGGTGATCACACAATTCACATTAAGCTCACTCAATTGAATACCGGTATTCCAGTCAACTGTTTCAGCTTTTGCTTCGGGAGGGAAAAGCCGGTAAGCGTGATCCTGAAAATAATTTTTCGATGGCTCTTTTAGTAATGTAATTCGTGTAAGCCACTTCACACTTCTTGCCCCGATATAACCAGGAACCACCGCGCGCAAGGGAAACCCATGAGTGGGCTCAAGTGGACTGTCATTCATTTCATAGGCAAGGATTACTTCATCACTCAAGCCTTTTTCAATTTGAATGGATGCACCGAAACCCACATTTTCACCATGCCTGAATACCTCATCAGCACCCATGAATTCTATATATCTTGCTTCATTTTTAACTCCCGAATGGATTAATATATCCCTTAGTCTCACTCCAGTCCACACGGCATTGCCAATTGCACTGTCATGCCAGGGAACTTCACCGGGAACAGGTGCCACTTGGAGCAGCTCTGTACGCCGGTTTCCTGCACACTGCAAGGTTGCCATCACGCTGTGTTTTGAGAAATCCTCCAAGAGATCTTTCATTGATAATTCCATTTCCCGTTCAACCAATCCATTCACCTGAAGCCGGAAAATATTTTCATCAATTTCCGGTATATCACCATGATTACGGATATAAAACTCTTTGTACGGGGTAATGAAATTCTCACGAAGCTTATCAGGCTCAGGCTCTGCATTGAGAGGGTTCGTGCTGTGAATAATGAAATGGGGATCTTTATCCATACAGAAGTCCGAATCAGTGTAAAGATAAAATCAAGTTTGTAATGGTAATAAATTGCTCAATAACTTGCCCGGATAATTTTAAAGAGAAGTTATTTAATGACCGTTGATGAAAAGCAGCTTTATTACCGGCTGATTGCACTCTGGGCTGTCTGTGAGGGTGTGCTCGGCGGAATTATCCATGGCATTAATCTGCCTGTTTCGGGATTGATCAATGGAGGAAGCGCGGTGATTATTGTTTGCCTGATCGCGTATTATGTACCTCAAAAGGGTGCTATCATCAGAGCTACTATTATTGTAGCGATTTTTAAAATGATGCTTAGTCCTCACAGTCCCTTGCCCGCTTATTTCGCAGTTTTCTTTCAGGGAATTACAGGAGAACTTCTTTTTTACAGCCGGAAACATTATAAATTTTCATGCATACTCTTTGCTCCCCTTGCTCTTGTTGAATCCGCACTTCAACGGATCCTTACAATGACAATTCTGTATGGAATGGATTTCTGGAAAGCGGTGAACGCCTTTATCAGCGGACTTTCTCACCAGCAGAGCATCACGAATTATAGCTTATATTTAGCAGGGGGATATGTTTTCCTTCATTTTGTTGCCGGAATATCCATTGGGTGGATTGCGGGAAAGATACCCGGCAGGGTTAAAGGCTGGAGAAACGAATTTCTGCTTGAGCTCAATACTACCAGTGAACCATCTTCTGCTCCGGCTTTAAAGAAAAGGGGTAAAATGAAAATTGCATTGCTTGTCGTATGGATTCTTCTTGCCTGCTTGTGGTTCCAGTCTGAATTAAAAATCGGTAATCCGCTAATCCCCTCAAATGTTGCAGCACATATTATTCTGAGGTCTGTATTAATTATTATGACATGGTATTTTCTCATCAGTCCTGTGATTACTTATTTTCTGAATAAATGGCTTCTCAAACAGCGATCAAAGTCGCAGCAAAGCATTAATGAAATTTTGAGGATTCTGCCACAAACTCAGCTCGTATTGAACAAAAGCTGGCAATACTCATCTAATAAAAAAGGATTCAAACGCCTGAACAAATTTTTAAAAACTATTCTGGTTAACTCACTTGATATTCAAAATGAAAAAAAATAATATTTTCATTTTGTCAGGGCCCATTCAAAGCGGCAAGACTACCCGCCTCATTAAATGGCTTGAAGAAAGAGACAATATTCATGGTATTCTAACACCCGTCATTGATGGAAAGCGCATTTTCATGAATGCAGCAACAAAGGAGATTTTTCCTATGGAAGCAGAAGAAGGTGAATCCAATGTTCTGACTGCCGGAAGATATACGTTCAGCAAACCTGCATTTGACCGGGCGAAAAATATTTTGCTTGACGGGTTTGATCAAAAAAACATCTGTTTGATTATTGATGAAATAGGTCTGCTCGAATTAAAATCAGCTGGATTTTCAGATGTGCTGAAAAAAATTTTATCTGACATTTCAATTGATAACTCTCAGTCTAAAAAGCAGAAACTGATCCTGGTGATTCGTAAATCACTGTTGAAAGAGGTGTTAATACATTTTGAAATCAAAAGTCACCAGCAATTTACTGAAGATTTACAGTGCGGAGAGAGAGGGATTCGAACCCCCGGATGACTTGCGCCATCAACGGTTTTCAAGACCGCCGCGTTCGACCGCTCTGCCATCTCTCCGTGCACAAAAATAATAAAGGAAGCTTAGGGATTCGATTTCACTTTTCTGATATCAGAAGTCCCTGAAATAATTTTCAATCAAAAAGTTATTTGCAGTATGACCATGTGTTTTCCTGAAAGATATTCCATCATTTGGCTGCCGGAATAAATTTTATCGAAAGGGAATTCACACAATGCCTGGTGTTTTTGGCGGTGAGTCTTTCACCCCTAAATACATGACCTAAGTGCCCATCACAGGCAGCGCAAACGATTTCAATCCGCCTGCCATCCGCATCAGGAACATGCTTCACCGCGCCCGGCACCTCATCATCAAAGCTCGGCCAGCCACAATGTGAATCAAACTTGTTATCCGAACGGTACAAAAGAGCATCGCAGCGCCGGCACATGTAGGTTCCTGCCTCTTTGTGATCGTTATACTCTCCCGTAAATGGTTGCTCAGTCCCTTTATGAACGATCACTTTTTCTTCTTCCTTTGTGAGCTTATTATAGTCCATGTTAAACTTTTAAAGTATTTTGAATTTAGAAAAAAAACACTCAAAAAAGGTTCTGAGGGGGTATTTGCGGTTAATTGTTCCTATCCGCACTGATACCAGAAGTTCTGAAAAATAATTAACCCGCAAAAGCATAAAAAATTCCCCACAGCCTTCTGCTGCTGAAAGGGAATTATTTACAAGTGCATTCTATTTAATGGTCTGCCCCTCTTAATTCAATAAAATAAATTCCTGAATGATAGCCAACGAAAAGGGTACAAAGGTTTTGCCTTCGCCCATCTGAGGGTATTGATGCATTCACACTTCTAATCGTGCTTTCCTTTCAACTGATAGAAAAGGCTTATCGCAATCACACTATTTTTGATTTTTTCTGAATCATCCTCGTTGATGTTACTCAAACCGAGGTTATAGCGTGCATCCAGTCCAAACCCTGATTTATGTACATAGCTTGCGCCAAACATCCAGGATAAGTCAGGCTTGTTAAAGCTTGATTTTACATCAGTACTGGTATCACCCTCCTTACTATTTGCACTCACTAACACACCGACCTGTGGCCCCGTTTGCAGGCGAAATCCATTACCCAGCATGATCTGTAAAATCACAGGAAGATTAACATAAGCAAGGTTGAGATGGAGATTTGTGCCGGCAAAATCATATTGTGCACCCTGCCCGGAGAAATTCAGTTCCGGTTGTATTGCGATAAGTTTGTTAAAATGCATGTGAACGAACACACCCGCGTTTAAAGAGGTGTTGAAACTATAATCAAAATCATCGTTTTCACTATTGAGCGAAGCAAGATTTAATCCTGCCTTTATTCCCGGATTCATGTGCATATGCTGAGCAGTAAGCGTCGAGCATACCATTACAAATAGGGTAATGATGGTAAAGTTTTTCATTGCGGTTTGTTTTGGTTTAAAAAACCGTATTGCAAACAACATACCGCTATATGAAAAACATAAGATTTAATTTAATATTCACATTAGGTAAATGCAGAAATATTAATTATAATGAATATAAGTCTGGTAAGCCATTAAATCTCAGACGATAGTGTTCTATCAGCCTGGTTTGCTTCCTTGCTGCTATCCTTTGGATAACCGGGGCATAGTTGATCAGATTAAATGCTTTCACCGCTTTTGCTATCCTGCTGAATTCCATTTCTTTTATCCCATACCCCGCAAGAAATTCCTGCTTTTCATCAAGGTTAAGATCGTGAAGAGATATAGAGAGGTCCCAATAGGGTACAATCGTAGAAATACAGTTTTCCCAGTCAAATATCGCAGAAATTTTTCCCTTATCATCAATTAAAATATTCTTGGTTCTGATATCGCCATGATTCAAAGCTGGTTTCTCCCTCCATTTGGTCATTTGAAGCAAGATGCTTTTAGCTTTTTAAAATCTTTTTGGCGAAGCATTTTATATTTATCCAATATCTCAAGGCGCTCATCAAGTTTCAACTCATTCTGAAGATACTCTTTCCATGTTTCATTTTTTGATAGTGTGTTTTCTGACCAGTTAAAAATGTGCCCGTATCCAATGGTAGGGATGGAATGTATTATCGCCACGTAACTTCCCATTTCCCTGATTATTTTTAGTCGGTCAGGATAATGCGTCGCCACTATGCCATTTGTTTTTCGCGCCACCATATAGGGCTTTGAGGTAAGTTGAATTCCCACTTCCAATATCTCCCGTACAGGAATTCCCTTTTCACGGGCAACAGAAACAGCCACTGCTCTTTGATGTCGAAGTTTATTTTATCGGGCGTATGTGAAATCCGAATCACATATTCCCCATCCGGCATGGCCGTTTCAAAAACTACATTTGACAGCCCGGCTTGAAAATGATATTTTTTTTGGTGTCTTCCGAAGTGATGCTTCATTATGGTTTTTACCATAAGTTTTTTTGTGCGGACCTGCTCGGTCGAATGAATGCCCATGCTAAGAATTGATTTCTGTGTGCTGCATTTCTGCAAGATGAGCCAGGATTTCACCCAGTTCATAAGCATTTGCAATATTCATAGTGAGAAGCTGACCCTGGTATTTTAAGGGATAATTGCCCACATGCAAGGCCAATCCCACGCTTAGAAGAAAATTATCTATTGGAGTATCACCTGCGCCAATGGAGTGCAGAAGGTTGAATTGTAGTTTCTCTGCAATCCGATGTGTGCCGGAATTCTTATCTACCCCATGCCTTGCGGATATGCATCAATCTTCCCGGCATGATAGCTGATCATCAACATCCTGTTCTAAGTATCCAAGCATGCTTCCATTCAGCAACACTTGGGAACAAGTGCATTTGAGATGTCATACCATTCTCTTCCAAAGCTGCGCATCACTGATAATGGAAATCGCAGGGTATTAAGCACCACCGGTCTTCCGAGCTCATGAATTTTTTTTAAGCCTGATTTTACACTTTCAGGAATGGTGATACTTCCTCTCACCCCCTGCAGTGCCGTTCCATCGAGATCCGTAATCACTGCACCCTCCGTAGAAAACCGGGTCTTTTCAAAAAAATCCTGAAGTAGGTTGCATTCAGTGGCATTTACTTATAATTTCAGTTTATTTATTACTGATGCAGTAAAAATATGGTATCGTCTAAGTCTATGAATATTATTTTTTTAACAACCTTTCGTAATAGGAAAGAAATTTATTCATGGAATAAGGCACGAAGCAGATAGTTTCTAAATTCTACATTTTAAATTTTCATTCCGTGTACAATATATGGAACCACTGCTACGAGCTTGCTTAATCTAAATTACACAGGATGGTACAGATCAATCCCGGCTCTCCTGTTGATTATTTTTTGATCAGGTTCCCCTCATCATCCTCACCGGGCAACTGTACGTCAATATTCACATCTTCATCAAAAAAGAGAATCTTAGCAGTCATGGTCAATGGAACGGCAAGTATGAATCCGAGTGCGCCGAAGATGT
>JBDSEA010000063.1:0-12680 GCA_039920305.1 Chitinophagales bacterium | reverse complement strand
TACTATACCACCTGTTCGCTCAATAAATTTCTCACTGTCTTCTTTTGACCACCACTCCTTCAAATTTCCTTTCTCATCAAACTGGCTTCCCTGGTCATCAAAACCGTGGGTGATCTCATGACCGATTGTAGACCCGGCTGCATAGCCGTACATCAGCGCATCATCCACACATGAGTCAGTCATACCCGGTACAATGAATGCAGCGGCAGGCAGTACAATTTCGTTGTTAGATGGATTGTAATAAGCATTCCATGTCTGCGGCGTCATCTCCCACTCCGTGCGGTCCACCGGCTTTCCGAGTTTTGCAATTGCATAATCATTGTACCATTTATATCCGCGCATCACATTCTCTGCATAGGAGCTTCTGTCAATTTTTAGTGAGGCATAGCTTCTCCATTTATCCGGATAACCGACTTTCTTCATCACGGTATTCAATTTCTGGTGAGCCTTTTTCCGTGTGGAATCATTCATCCATTCCAGCCGGTTGATTCGCTCGTGATATGCTTCCTGAACATGATCCACCATCTTATCGTAACGGGCTTTTACTTCAGGTGAATAATACCGCTCTACGTAAAGCTGACCGAGCATGAAGCCCATTAATGCTTCTTCTTCATCCATCACACGCTTCCACCTTGGGCGTTGCTCGCGGGTTCCGTTAAGAATGGTTCCGTAAAATTTGAAATTTTGATCATCGAAGCGCTTACTTAATTTATCCGCATAGGTGTTGATCAGGTTCCAGCGCAAATAAGTTTTCCATTCTTCCAGGCTATTCTTCTTCACCATTTCCTCCATTCTTGTAAAAAATTCCGGCTGCCCTACAATTACAGTGTCAATTGAACTGATGCCGGTTGCAGAAAATAAAGTTTTCCAGTCAACAGATGGTGTGAGCTGGTTTAGCTTCTCCCTATCCATCTTGTTGTAATTCTTATAAGGATCACGAAGGGCTTCGAGCTTTCGCGATTTTTCTGCTAATGAAGTTTCCAGTCGCATGACAATATCTGCGTTGATGGCTGCTGTTTTTTCATCGTCACCAAGCAACTGAAACATTTTAGCAACATGCTTCACGTATTCTTCGCGGATATTTTGGGTTCGTGAGTCATCATCAAAATAATAATCCCGGTCGGGCAGCCCGATTCCCCCCTGGCCAATATGAAGCGCCATCTTTTCGCTGTTCATTTCATCCTGATATATCCCCGCACCAAAAAATGCATTCACACCAATTAATTGCAGGTAACCAATTTCACTCACCAGACTATTGAGATCTGTAATGGCGGCAATCCTGCTTAATTCCGCCTGCAGGGGTTCCACACCCTGCTTCTCAATGGATAAAGTGTCCATTCCGGTGTACCAGAAGTCACCAATCTTTTGCCAGTTGCTTCCCGGCTCTCCTTTTTTTCCGGCAGCTTCCTCGTTGATGGTTTTTATCCGATTGTAATTTTCTTCATTCACCATGCTCCAGATTCCCCATGACCGCTCAGCGGCAGGAACAGGATTGTTTTTAATCCATTTACCCATGGCGAAATGAAAAAAGTCATCCTGCGGCCTTACTGAGGAGTCAATATAGGCGTTTAAAAAAGTATCGAGATCACAAGCCGGGGTTGCAGTAGTTTCAGTATTTGTTTTGCATGAAAAAAGGAAAAGAATCAGGAAAACCGGAAGATAAAATAACGGGCTTTTCATTCGGATGAAAATTTAAGTTGAAAATTAAACCGGGCAATGAAGGTGAAAATTATAAAGCACAAGATCGAAAGAATTAGATAAAGTGCAGAAATTGCGCGACGTTGATCCACAGGTTAATCACTTTTCTGTTTTGTTAATTTTCATACCGGGTTAAAAAATTATGACTATCAATAGTGTCATAGGCAGATGCACCCGCATACACAACAGTAAGGGCAAAAGCATCAAATTTGCACCTTTAGCATTTTCAATTCAAAATATCGATTTGTACCCGGAAGAAGCAATGGAAGCGTTAAAGATTAAAGAGAAAAATAATAATTCTTATGCCAACACCTTTACGCTTTCACCTGCCCCGAAACACAGAGTTGCCTGGCTGACAGGTGATCGGGAACCTGATGCATGCAGGTATAAGATCAGGATTAACTTTATCAACACGGGGCAGAAATGACTGAACGCATTCGGGTGATCATTCACTTCGCACTGAAGACTTTTTGGAATCTCCTGTTATTCATACCGGCACTTGCCATACTTTATTCTTCATATTTCATTGTTCCTGCCTCAGCACAAACCACCCGCATTCTTTTTGTGCTCGATGCCTCCGGAAGCATGAAGGGTGAATGGAATGGAACTTCCAAATTTGAGCTTGCAAAAAATATACTCAATAACACCATTGACAGTGTTTCCCGCACCAATCAAAAAGTTGAATTTGCTCTGCGTGTTTTTGGTCATCAGTCACCCCGTGCTTCCCTCAATTGTAAGGATACCAGGCTTGAAGCTGCCTTTGCAAAGGGAAATGCTGCCGCAATCGCTCAACGGTTGAAAGCTGTTCATCCGCAGGGTCAGACTCCCATTGAGTTTACTCTACTGCAATCGCTCGATGATTTCCCTGAAGATTCCCAGTCAACCAATGCAATCATTTTAATTACAGACGGGAGTGAAACCTGCGGTGGAAATTTGTGTGACCTCACCAGGAAGTTTGAAGAAAAAAAGATTGCCCTCCGCCCATTTATTGTGGGCCTTGGCTTGAGTGATTCCCTGAAGAAAAAATTTGAGTGCCTGGGAAGCTTTTATGATGTTCAGGATGAAGATGCCCTGAGCACCACTATGAAAATTGTGATTTCACGTGTGCTGAACCCCACAACCTGTCAATTCAATTTACTCGATGCGTATGGAAATCCTAATGAAACCAATGTGGAGATCACGCTCTATGATCATGTTACTAAAGACATTCGCTACAGCTTTATTCACACGCTCAATGCCAAGGGAATCCCTGATACGCTTACCCTTGATCAGCGATTTGTTTATGACCTCGAAGTGCATTCGATTCCTGAGGTAGTCAAGGAAAAAATTCAACTCGTGCCGGGCATTCATAATGTGATCCCTGCAGAAGTGCCGATGGGATCTCTGGAAATTCGCCTTGAGGCATCAACCGGCAATTTTACGGGGATATCATGTATTGTAAGGAAGGCAACCGAAAAAGAAATTTTATTTGTGCAGGACGTAAATTCTTCATTGCGCTACATCACAGGTGCCTATGATCTGGAGATGCTCACACTGCCCCGAACGATTATAAAAAACGTCCTGATTCAGGAAGCAAAAATCACTTCCATAAAAATACCCAGGGCAGGCACGCTGTTGCTCACCCCGTCAGAAGCAGGCATTGCAAGCATCTTTCTTTTCCGGGAAAAGGTTATGGAAAAAGTGTATGAACTTTCTTCCATAAAAACACAGAAAAGTGTAAGTCTTCAGCCCGGAAATTATCTTGTAGTGTTTCGTGGAGACAGGTTCAGGCAAGCGGAGCGGACCAAACAAATTTCAGTGGAGATACTTTCAGGAAAAACCAGTTCGATCCGGTTGTGATGATGAGGAATAACTATTAACTAATTGACACAAATAATTAATGTCCGGAAAAACTTTAATCGGAGTAATGAGTGAAATTCCTGTCATCAGTTTCTCTCTTCGTTTATTACTATTTTCTTTTTTCTGTTGTATGTTTTCCCTTCATACATTTTCCCAGTCAAAATCTACACCTTCACTCACCCGAATTCTTTTTCTGCTTGATGGATCCTCGAGCATGGCTGAATCATGGAGCAATACCTCGAAAATTGAGGCGGCAAGAAAAATTATTTCCCGCATCGCTGATTCGCTTGACACTTCTTTTTCAATACAACTGGGACTGCGTATTTATGGTCACCAGTTCAGCAGCACTGAAATGAACTGTACTGACACCCGACTGGAAGTGCCGTTCGCAACACATAATTCGGAAGGAATTAAGAATGCACTTAAAGCGCTTCATCCTCAAGGGATCACACCGATAGCCTATAGTCTTGAGCAGTGTGCCCGTGATTTTCCTACAGATCTGAGGGCAAGAAACGTAATTGTAATAGTTACTGATGGTGAGGAATCGTGCAGCGGTGATCCTTGTGAGATATCCCTGATGCTTCAGCAAAAGCGTATTTTCCTTCGTCCTTTCATCATTGGGTTAAATCTCAATCCGGATGCTGCTCAAAAGATGCAGTGCATCGGCAATTACTTTAATGCAACAAACCCGGAGGTACTTCGAAACCTGATGACGACCGTGATCAACAGGGTACTTTCATCTTCAGTGGTGCAGGTGAACCTGCTTGACAATCAAAACAGGCCTCTTGAAACTGACGTGAACATGACGTTCTATGACCACGCTACCGGAACTTACCGGTATAATTTTTATCACACCATCACCAACCGCGGAGTAGCTGATACCATGCAGCTTGATCCTGTCCTTCAGTACGATCTAACCATTCACACTACGCCCCCGTTGGAACGTAAACAGCTGAATTTTCCTGCACACCAGGTTGACACGGTCAACATTCCGGCATCACAGGGTTATTTAAAAATTGTGCTTCAGGGGAAAATGATCAACAAGAATCTTAATGATAAAATAAAAGTGCTGTTAAGAAGGGCCGGATCAGAAGAAACCATTCAGGTGCAAAACCTGCAGGAAACTGTCAAATATCTTTCCGGCAAGTATGATCTGGAAGTGCTCACTCTGCCGCGAATGCAAATAAAAAATGTGGCTGTTACCCAAAGTGCAACTACCACCATTGAAATCCCCTTGCCGGGTATTTTAAGCATCACAAAAACTTTTCCGGGAATAGGATCCATTATGCTCATTGAAAATAACAGCGAAGAAAAAATTTACCAGCTAAATGAAAACCTGAATAGTGAACTTTTAGGGTTGCAGCCCGGCAATTATGCGATCATCTTCAGAAGCAAGTTTTCAAAGAAGACCGTTGATTCCATCACCCGCAAATTTCAAATTAAAAACGGTGAAAGCACATCGGTTAAGCTATAAGTTTTAAGTGAGTTTCTCTTGATAGACGGTAATTCATGAAGGCTGGTAATCCTGATTAATTAAAAAGAAAGATACTTTTATCCCTTTATAATATTCCATAAACTTAAAACCATGTATGACAAAATTCAACCGGGACACAAAGAAAAAAAACCTTCCGCTCCTCCAAATCATATCAAAAAGAAACTTCCTGATTCAAAAGGTTCAAAGCCTTCCGGACAAAATCCCTCAGCTTTAGAAGCGCTGTTTCTGAATGGGATCATGGATATGTACTGGGCTGAAAATCATCTTGTGAAAGCATTGCCTAAAATGGTCAATGCCGCCGGTTCCGGATCATTAAAAACGGCTTTTGCAGATCACTTGCAAGTAACAAAGGAACACGTTTCCCGTCTGGAACAAGTATTCAAGCTGCTCGGGGCTAAAGCGCGGGCTAAAAAATGTGATGCCATGGATGGCCTCACCATGGAGGGTGAAGGAATAATGGAAGAAACGGAAACAGGAACAATTGCCCGCGACATCGGTTTAATTATGGCTGGCAGGAAAGTCGAGCACTACGAAATGAGTTCATACATCGGGTTGATCTCGCTTGCCGCAAAATCAGGAATGGAAGACATTTCAAAAATCCTGGAAAAAACACTTCAGGAGGAAATTGAATCTGAAGATCTGCTGGGCAGTATTGCTGATCAGGTGATGAACAATAAACAAACTCCCGGAAGGAAAAAATAAATAATATTCTTAACTCAAAAAATATCATATTCAATGGCAAAGAAGAAAAGTGCAAAATCTGCTGGCGGGGATAAAAAAATAAATGACCTGGCAATAAATACCGTTAATGACACCGGTGCGCTTCTCACCACCGATCATGGCTTAAAAATTAATGATGATCAGAATTCACTAAAGGCAGGTAACCGTGGTGGAACTCTTTTAGAGGATTTCATCCTTCGGGAAAAAATTACACACTTTGATCATGAGCGCATTCCCGAACGGGTAGTTCATGCGCGTGGTGCAGGCGCACATGGCTTCTTCCAGGTGTATAAATCGATGGCCTCACTTACCAAAGCGAAATTTTTACAGTACCCTTCGGTTCAAACTCCGGTGTTTGTAAGATTTTCAACCGTTGCCGGTTCACGCGGGTCATCAGACCTTGCCAGAGATGTAAGAGGTTTCGCAGTAAAATTTTATACGCAGGAAGGAAATTTTGATCTTGTAGGAAACAACATGCCTGTATTCTTTATACAGGACGCGGTGAAATTTCCGGATCTGATCCATGCAGTGAAGCCGGAGCCGCACAACGAAATACCACAGGCAGCCTCAGCACACGATACTTTCTGGGATTTTATTTCACTCATGCCGGAGTCAGCACACATGGTCATGTGGGTGATGAGCGATCGTGCCCTTCCCAGGAGCTTTAGAATGATGGAAGGCTTTGGCGTTCATACTTTCCGCTTAATCAATGATAAGGGAGAATCCAATTTTGTAAAATTTCACTGGAAGCCATTATTGGGTGTGCACTCTGTAGCATGGGATGAAGCGCAAAATATTTCAGGCAAGGATTCTGACTTTCACCGACGCGATCTATTTGAAGCAATAGAAAACGGAGATTTCCCCGAATGGGAATTCGGTGTGCAGATCGTTCCGGAAAAGGATGAGCATAAATTTGAGTTTGATCTGTTAGACCCGACTAAATTAATTCCTGAAGAGCTCGTCCCTGTTCAGCGTATCGGTAAGCTCACGCTCAACCGTAATCCTGACAATTTTTTTGCTGAAACTGAACAGGTAGCATTTCATGTTGGCCATGTGGTTCCGGGAATTGATTTTACCAATGACCCGCTATTACAGGGGCGCTTGTTTTCATATACTGATACACAGCTTATCCGTTTAGGCGGCCCCAACTTTCATGAGATTCCGATTAACCGTTCTATTGTTCCTGTACATAACAATCAACGGGACGGGCACATGCGACAAACCATTAATACAGGAAAGGTAAGCTATCATCCGAATTCTTTAGGAGGAGGCTGTCCCTTCCAGACCAGTGTATCGGATGGTGGTTTTACTTCCTTTCCAGAAAGGATTGATGCACAGAAAATAAGAGAGCGAAGCCGCAGCTTTTTTGATCATTTCAGCCAGGCAACTTTATTTTATAACAGCCAGTCAGATGCTGAAAAAAATCATCTTGCTGATGCCCTGAAGTTTGAGCTTGGTAAAGTGGAAACCGAAGCGATCCGTGTGAGAATGCTTGGCATACTTTCCATGATTGATAAGGGTCTGGCGAATCAGGTAGCTTATGCTCTCGGACTTCATGTTCCAAAAAATCCGGAGAAGCCCATAAACAAAAGCATTCCTGCTGATGGTGATCCCAAAAAATTCGAGCCGGTTATGGTGGAAGGATCACTTGCAAAATCAGGAGCACTGAGCATGGAGAAAACGATAAAAAATACCATCAGGACGAGGAAGATCGCCATCCTTGCAGCCGATGGGGTAAATGAAAATTCGTTGATGGCTGTAAAAAAAGCGCTGGTTGCTGAAGGTGCATTGGTAGAAGTTATTGCGCCAAAGCTGGGAATTATTACCGGTGAAAACGATAAGACAATTCCGGCAGATAAAAGCTTCCTGACCGCGGCATCAGTGCTGTATGATGCAGTGTATTTGCCCGGAGGTACCAACAGCAGTGCAACACTTGCAGCAGAACCCGATGCTGTGCATTTCTTAAATGAAGCATTCAAACACTGTAAGGCGATTGCAGCGGATGCCGGCGCTATCCAGGTATTACAGTCTACTTACTTTGGAAGAAAATTACCGGATGATGCCAGTGATGAAACGGTGATGATGGAGGGAATAGTTATTAGCAAAGACGTTAAAAAACTATCAAAGCAATTTATTCAGGCCATTGCGATGCATCGTTTCTGGGACCGGGAAAAGTCAAGGAAAATTCCTGCATAGGCATGATTCAAAGATTTGGGCAGGGATAATCAACATTTGAGTAATGGAGGCTCACCCGGTGAATGCCAAAAATTTTCTGCGGATGGTACTTCAGTAAGCCGGGCAGCTTATTCAATGGTTGCAATGTTGTAATGTGAAGTCTTGTTCTTTGCCTACAAAGCAGATCGTATCTGCCTATTCATTCAGCATCTTCCATATTTCATCTTTCAGCTTCAGTATATTCTTTCCGGTGGCTGCTGAAATAAAAAGTTGGGGAAGATCTGCGGGCAATTCTTTTTTCAAAAGCTTTTCAAGCTCTGCATCAATCAGGTCACTCTTGGTGATGGCAAGCAGCCGCGGCTTGTGGAGCAGCTCCGGATTATATTCCTTCAGTTCATGAATAAGCACCTCATACTCTTTTTTGATGTCACTGCTTTCAGAAGGGATCATGAACAGCAGCATGGAGTTGCGCTCAATATGCCGCAGGAAGCGGTGACCTAAACCCTTTCCGAGATGGGCTCCTTCAATAATACCCGGCAAATCCGCCATCACGAACGAGCGGTTATCCCGGTAAGAAACGATACCGAGGTTGGGGACGAGCGTAGTGAATGCATAGGATGCAATCTCCGGTCTTGCGGCGCTGACTACTGAGAGCAGGGTTGATTTTCCTGCGTTCGGGAAACCTACCAACCCTACATCGGCAAGCAGTTTCAGCTCTAGAATCTTCCATCCCTCCTCGCCATGCTCACCATCCTGGGAGTGCATCGGTACCTGGTTGGTAGCAGTGGCAAAATTTGAGTTACCCAGGCCGCCCCTTCCGCCTTTGCAAAGTATTTGCTTCTGGCCATCATCCGTAATTTCAAACAATGCTTCGCTGGTCTCCGCATCTTTTGCTATGGTACCCAGGGGCACTTCAAGAATGATATCATGTCCGCTTGATCCTGTGCAGTTTCCTGCACTGCCATGCTCCCCGTTTTTACCATGAATATGCTTGCGGTACTTGAGATGGAGGAGCGTCCATAGCTGCTTATTACCCTGCACGATCACATGACCTCCCCTTCCGCCATCCCCGCCGTCGGGGCCTCCATGCGCGGTAAATTTGTCGCGGTGAAAATGTACCACACCATTCCCGCCATTGCCGCTGCGGCAGAAGAGTTTTACATAATCAACAAAGCTGGATTCAGCCATTGGTCAAGGGTGGTAAAAAGAAAATAGAAATCAGAAAATGGAAGTGGGAGAAGAGAGATTTAGAAATTAGAAAATGAAGATGCTTTGGTTAACACTGAAACTATTTTTTTATGTACCTGTCAATTTCATTGCATAAGCGCTCAAAAATTTCTTCAACCGTTCCTTCACCTTTCAGTTCAACATACTTATGCTGACCACGATAGTAAGCTGCAAGCGGCAGGGTTTGATCTTTATATACCTGAAGGCGGTGGCGCACGATCTTCTCATCGCCATCGTCGCTTCTGCCGGAAGTTTGGGCACGAAGCAGAATTCTTTTGATCACTTCATCATCGTTCACAGCTAATGACAACACTGCTGTAACCGGCGCTTGCCTTTCTTCAAATTCCTTATCCATAATCTGAGCCTGGGGAATAGTTCGCGGGTATCCGTCAAACAGAATTCCGTGATTGCATTTACCTGGGTTATTGTCAATTTCAGCGATCAGCATTTTAAATGTTACCTCATCAGGAACAAGCTTACCTGTATCGAGATATGCGGTTGCCTCCAATCCCAGCGCGCTTTTATTTTTTATCTCGCGTCGAAAAACGTCACCGGTTGAGATGTGAAACAACTTATACCTGTCGCTCAGCAAAACCGCCTGAGTTCCCTTGCCACTGCCGGGCGGACCAAAGAGTATGATGTTTATCATGTGAGATAAATGCCTGCCTGCTTCCCATATTAAGAAGCAGGATGAGCGATTAATGATAGATTACTCAAAGTGCAGCATTCCTGATCTTCAGTTTTCCCTTCAATTTATTACGCTTACACCTTCACATAAATATCTTTCAGGTTTCTTCCGAGGCCATCATAATCCAAACCATATCCTACAAGAAAATCATTCGGCACCTTGAATCCAATATAATCCACCTCAATTTTATGCTGCAGTGCATCCGGCTTAAGTAGCAAGGCTGCAATAATGATACGACCGGCTTTTTCCTTTTTCAGCACCCGCAGCACTTCAAACATGGTTTTCCCCGTATCAATAATATCCTCAACGATCACCACCGTTCTTCCCTTTACTGACTTTTCCAATCCTATACGGGTGATTACATCACCGCTAGATTCCAGACCCTCATATGATGCAAGCTTTACAAAGGTGATCTCACTTTTTATGCTTACTTCCTTCATTAAGTCGGCAGCAAACATGAATGAGCCGTTAAGGATGCCGAGAAAGAGTGGCTGTGCATCTATTAAGTCATGGTTCATTTGCATTGCGATCTCACTGATGCGCTGCTGAATCATCGAGTGGGAAATAAAGGGCCGGAAATCAAGATCGTTTACGCGAACAACATCCATTGCGCGAAAATAACCTTGCACGGCTGAATTGAAAAGGTGAATTAAATCTGATCACCTTGAAACCGGTAAGACGGTATTTACAATTCCCGTATGGTCCAATACAATTCAAACTCAGTTTCAGAATATAAACCTCATTCTTTTACAATTTCAAATTGAGATTTCGCTGCGCGGTGGCTGGGGAACCAGGCAGCAATCAGCCCTATAATCATGACGGTAGAGAACACAAGTATGAAATCTTCCTTCTTCATAATTACAGGATAGGCATCAATTACAAACGACCCACCACCCATTTTGAGTAATTCAAATTTTTGCTGAAGCATGATGATCATTACTGCAAGAAAAAACCCGGTAATGCAACCAATGAAGGATAGCAGCAAACCTTCAGAAAGGAAAATTCCACGGATCAGGCTTTGACCTGCGCCCATCGTGCGCAGCACAGAGATATCTTTTTGCTTCTCAATCACGAGCATGGAAAGTGAGCCAATGATGTTGAAGGCAGCAATGATCAGGATTAAGGTGAGGATGGCATAGACTGCCCACTTTTCGGTCTTCATTACTTTGTAAAGTGTTACATTCTGCTGAAGGCGGTTTCTAACAGTAAAGCTTTCACCGAGCAGTGCTTCGATTTTTGACTGAACCGCACCCGCATTGACCCCTGACTTCAATGCAATTTCGAGTGCCGACACTTCATCCTTATATCCGGTAAGCCGCTGTGCAAATTCAATAGGAACAAAGATATACTTGCTGTCGAATTCGGACTGTATCGCGAAACTGCCAGAGGGTTTTATCACATCACGGTTGAATGCATCCTCAGGATTAATCACCGCGGCTTTTCCTTTTTTAGGTATGTAAACAGTGATAAAGCCAAAAGGATCTTCATAATTAACACCCAGTGATTGTTCCACCCCTGCGCCAATCACTGCGAAAAGCTTCTCCTCACTGTGCAGCTCAAACGTTCCGTTCCACATAGAAGAATCTATACCCGTTACGGCACCATAATTCGACTGAACTCCTTTTACCGTAGCAATATATTGCTTATCACCATAGGTAAGCAGTGCATTTTCTTCGATCACTCTGGAAACTGCTTCCACCCCTTCGATGGCATCAAAAGTTTTAAGAATTCCGGTATCCGGAATAAATGATTTGCCTGCTTTTGCGGTAATGGTAATATCCGGATTGAAGGAATTGTAAAGTGATATCACCAATCCTTCGAAACCATTGAATACTGAAAGCACGAGTATTAAACCCAGTGAACCAACCAGCATGCCCAGGACAGAAACCCAGCTGATGATATTGACTGCATTGGACGATTTTCTGGAAACGAAATACCGCTTTGCAAAAGTCAGCGCTAAATTCATTTTTTAATCTGCTTGAATATTTCTTCCAGCCTGAAAACGTGATCGAGTGTTTCATCCAGATAAAAGTGCAATTCCGGAATACGGCGAACCTGGTTCTTTATTTTATTACCGAGCTGGTGGCGGAGCTCGTGTGCATGGTCTTTAAGCTCATCAAGAAAAATTTTCGGGTCCTTTATCTGAAACAAGCTGAGATAAACTTTTGCAATGCCGAGATCAGGTGACACTTCTACATCTGATATAGTTACCATTCCTCCCTTCACCATGCTCAGATTTTCTTTTTGAAAAATTTCACTGAGCGCCTGCTGAATCAGGCTTGCTATCTTTTTCTGCTTTACTTTTTCCATACCGTATATTTTAGTTGCTATGAAACGAACGAAAGTAAAACTTCGTTCTTCACCACGTCAAATAAAATTTCATTTTTTACGTCCTGCATTATGCTGATAACCAAGTTATACGGCTTGCTGTGGATGAAGCAGGTTTTTTTAACTGGATTATTAAATGGACATCTTTGTCCTCAAGTACTTCATTGAAGAGTGCTGAATGAAAACCTATTTTCGCTTACTTTCTTTTTCAAAACCCTATTCTGCATTTATCCCGGAATACATTTTTATTGCGCTGCTCAGTGTACTGTTCGGGGCAGTGAACTTTTCCCTGCTTATTCCGCTGCTGAACATATTGTTCGGAACCATTCCTCCTCCGGCTTCATCTACCGCTCCGGTATTTCACTTCTCCGTGCAATACTTCATTGATCTTTTCAATCATTTATTCAATACGATCTTACAATCGAGGGGTAAGGCAGGAGCGCTTGCATTTGTGTGCATCATCATTACTATTTTCATGTTTCTTGCAAACACTTTCAAATATTGGTCACA
>JBDSEA010000062.1:0-9145 GCA_039920305.1 Chitinophagales bacterium | reverse complement strand
GCAATTATTTACTGAGCGATTCCAATCCCTTCGGTTTTAACAATCTTACTTACATCACTGAGGCAGAGCAATCGAAAGCGCTCAACTTTGATCCGCGCCCGTGTATCATTATTTCGGCATCAGGAATGGCCGAGGCAGGAAGAATTGTGCATCATATTTCAAACAATATTGAGGATGAGAGGAACACCATCCTCTTCGCCGGCTACTGTGGGGATGGAACCCTTGGTGCACGCATCCGCAACGGACAAAATCCGGTAAGAATTTTCGGGGATGAGAAACAGGTAAGAGCCCATATTGCCATCATGGATTCTTTTTCTGCGCATGGTGATCAAAAAGAAATGATTGACTTTCTTAATCCACTTGATAAATCACGAATCAAAAAAACATTTTTAGTGCACGGTGATTATAATGTTCAAATGGCATTCAAAAGCAAGCTGATTGAAAATGGCTTTCTAAACATTGATATACCTGAACAGGGAAATGAATTTGAATTATAAATACTAAGGTCAGATGGTTCAGTATTTTAATTCCTTTGGGCTGAAGCGCACAAGCGAGCTCTAATATTTTTTAAAACAGTAATCGAAAAAAAATTGCTGCAATAGAAAAAATGTTTCACCAAAGGGATTCAACGCCATCTAAATCCTTCTGTTTTCAAGGATATTTTTGATCTCATGTGGAGTGAGGTTCTTACCGATAATTTTACCATTTTCATCAATGAGAATACTTGAAGGTATTGAGCGAACGCCGAATTTCTGAGCAGCATCAGAATTCCATCCGCGCAAATCGCTCACGTGGCTTTTCCAGGTCAGGCCGTCCTGTTCAATAGCTCGCAGCCATGCTTCACGGTTCATATCCAATGAGATGCTGTAAATCTCAAAGCCTTCTGCATTTTTAAATTTATCTGAATGAAACCGGAGGTACAATTTTACAAGTTCCGGATTTGCGTTCCGGCACGGGCCGCACCAGCTCGCCCAAAAATCTATCAGCACCACTTTTCCTTTCAGAGAAGAAATTGTAACCGGTATTCCATCTACACCCGGATAAGAAAGCGATGTTACCTGATCTGATTCAGGTGAATCAGGAATTTTATAATAGTCGTAAATATAGTAACCGAGGAAACCCAGGCACACTAAAACCAGGATAGAGATGATGAGGTTGCGATACTGCACTGATGGTGAATAGTGAATATAACTTGACTGTCGCGCTTCAGGAATTATATTTGGAAGGTAAGTTATTAATTACACTCTTCTGATTTTTGCTCCAAGGGCATTCAATCGCCCGTCAATATCCTGGTAACCCCGGTCAATCTGGCTGATGTTATGTATGGTACTCGTACCCTCAGCACTTAGTGCAGCGATGAGCAGCGCAACACCCGCTCTGATATCAGGTGAAACCATGGAGACACCACGGAGAGATTGACGATGATTTAATCCAATAACCGCAGCCCTGTGAGGATCGCATAAAATGATCTGGGCGCCCATATCAATTATCTTGTCAACAAAGAATAACCTGCTCTCAAACATTTTCTGGTGAATCAGTACAGTTCCAAGCGCTTGTGTGGCAACAACCAATACCACACTGAGCAAATCCGGAGTCAAGCCGGGCCACGTTGCATCGGCGATGGTAAGTATGCTACCGTCAATAAAGTTCTGTATCTCATAGTTTTTTTGGGCGGGAATGTAAAGGTCATCCCCGCGGAATTCCAATTCAATACCGAGTTTTCTGAAAGTATCGGGAATAATTCCCAGCGACTGCGGCTGAGCATTTTTAATAAGCAGCTCTGATTGAGTCATTGCTGCCAGCCCGATAAAGCTCCCGACTTCAATCATATCGCTAAGCATGGTATGCTCACATCCATGCAGTGACTTCACACCCTTTACATACAACAGGTTGCTACCGATCCCCTCAATCTTAGCACCCATGCGAATCAGCATGAGGCAAAGTTGCTGGATGTAGGGTTCGCAGGCAGCATTAAAAATAGTTGTTGTTCCTTTTGCCAGTGTTGCGGCCATGATCACATTAGCAGTTCCTGTTACTGATGCTTCATCCAGAAGGATGTAGGTCCCCTTTAGTTCGCTTGCATCAACCGTGAAAGAGTTATTCCTTGCATCAAAATGAAATTTTGCTCCGAGTTTTTCAAATCCAAGAAAGTGAGTATCCAGTCTTCTTCGTCCTATTTTATCACCTCCGGGCTTTGGGATATATGCTTTCTTAAATCGCGCCAGCAAGGGACCGAGAATCATCACCGAGCCACGAAGCTTGGATGCTTTCTTTGCATACGTTCTGGTGTATAATAAATCAAAATTTACATTATTCGCCTGAAAGGAATAGCTTCCTTCTCCAATGTTGATGATTTTGACCCCAAAGTCTTCGAGGAGCGTGATGAGCATATTTACATCACTGATATTGGGAATATTATGAACTGTAACTTTATCTTCTGTAAGAAGTGTGGCACACAGAACCTGGAGGGCTTCATTCTTTGCTCCCTGCGGAACAATGGACCCTTTCAATGTCGCGCCTCCCTCAATTTTAAATGCATCCATGTGATTACGTTTACAGGCAAGGGCAAAAAAACAAAAAGCCCCGGGGATTCAGGGCTCAATTTTCTCCACGCAGAAATATATAGTTTAACTGCGTCAGCGATCTCTCCTTCTCTTATTAAAGTTTCCGCCGCCACCGCTGCTTTTAAAGTTGCGGTTCTTTTTATGTCCTCCCTTATGACCAAAATTTTTGCGCGCCGGTCTGAATTCATTCTGTCTGGCCGGCGTGATTTCAGCAAAAGTGTAATCCTTGTCAAGCTCAAGCATTCCCTTGGAAAGGATTTCCAGGTCATTGCGGACTGATTCGTCACTCACATTTTCTTTACTCCAGTTCGCATAGCATAGCTTCATGTAATTAGCGACTACCTGTGCCATTTCTTTTCGCTTATCCTCATCAATATCCTTTGTTTTGTCCACCAGCCTTTCAAGATTTTTCCCATAGTGGCGCATCTTGATTTTATTTTTTGGATATGGTAGTGGTGCAGTGCCGCTTTCTACAATACTTTTTCGTTCAGGAAAAGGGTAGGGCGAATCCACGACGAGCTTAAAGTCACTGATCATAATCAGGTGATCCCACAGCTTATGCCGGTATTCTTCAATGTTCCGGAACTGAGGACTTGCCTGGCTCATCAGCTCAATTACTGCACGGGCCATCGCATTGCGCTTTTCCTTGTCTTCTTCTTTTGCAATAAAGCGTGCCATGTTTTGAATGTAGCGACCATATTCACTGATCATTAGCTGCGGACGCTGTGTGTTGTATTCCATTAAAATTTTATTAAAGCCGCAAAGTTAAATTATTATGCTGAAGCCCGCTGAAACATTAAAAACATTTGAATTATGCGTTTTGAACCTTCAAAAAAAATAATTTAAGCCGGTGACTGATAAACATAAAATGGAAGTTAATTCCCCGGTCATTTGTATTTTGAAAGTTTAAATTTGCCTGAAGCTATAATTAAATTTTTAAATCCAACCAATGAAAAAATTAATACCGCTGTTATTGCTTGCAGGTTTTATAAATGGCTCCTCCTTCGCAAATTGTCCTCTTCCCGCTCCTTCTAATCTTACATCACTATCAAAAACGAGCTGCACCGTTACACTTTCATGGATCCCTGTGAATGGGGCAACCGGGTATAAGCTCCGGTATAAATTAAAAACTTCTTCAACGTGGATAAAAATAAACGCCGGGAGTAATACAAATTATACCATATCAGGACTTACTTCACTTACGAAGTACAATTTTGGTGTAGCCTCTATATGCCCGAATAATAAAACCGGAGCTTTCAGCAATTCAATATTGGTAAAAACAGCCTCATGCTCTCAACCACAACAGCTGGCAGTTTCCGGCATTACTTCAACAGGAGCAACTATTTCCTGGCAGCCGGTTTGTCCCGCTTCCGGTTATATTCTCAGGTATAAAAAAACGAATATTTCTGCCTGGACGAAGATTGGAAATATCACGGCATCTGCGTTCGCCATTACCACACTTGAGCCCCAAACAAGCTATGAAGTGCAGGTTCGCAGCACCTGTAGTACAGATACTTCAGCATGGACTCAAAGTGTTTATTTTCTTACTTTGAATTCTATAGCATCCACAAAACCAAATATTATAATGATACTGATGGATGATGCGCGATATGATGCATTTAAGCCCAATGGTGGTCCATCGTATTTAAAATACCCTTCCATCGACCGTATAGCCCATGAAGGAGTAAACTTTAAATATTTTCTCCCTACTTCCAGCCTGTGTACACCCAGCCGCGGAACCATTCTCACCGGCTTATATGCACATAAGCATGGTGCATTTTTCAACGGAGATGACATCAATACATCCATACCACAGATTCAGGAAATCCTTCACAACAACGGCTACTTTACCGGGGTGATCGGAAAATATTCTTTTTCTAATAACCCGGTGGGATGTGACTGGTACGCGGTGAGCACTGGCCTTGAATATACAGTACCTCATTTCTATATCAACGGAATTCACAAGGGATATCCCGGGCATGTGAGTGATGTGTACAACAGGATGCTTGGGGACTTTTTTGATTCTATCCCATCGGAGCAGCCTTTCTTTCTGATGTTTTGGCCGATATCACCTCATGGACCCTCTATACCAAGAACGGAGGATACAGGTTTATATGTAAACAAAACGATACCCTTCCCTGACAATTTTTACAAATACGCACACAACTATCCGGCTTACTATTATAACCTGGACCATAGCTGGGATTTCAATGCAACCCAGACCGATAGCCTGAGGCTGCTTGAGTTTCAAACCCAGCAGGGAACTGACATGAACGTGGATACCATATTGACCAGATTGGAAAATATGGGGATTCTCGATAGCACCATGGTAATATTCGCATCTGATAACGGATATATAAAGGGGGAGCATCTGATGGCTGCCAAGCAGGTAGCTCTTGAGGAATCAATACGGCTGCCCTTATTCATTCGCTACCCTGCATGGTTCATGGCAAATACTGTGGTAACAGATCAAATTGCATCAAATATGGATCTGGCACCTACCATACTCGAAGCAGCCAATATTCCTGATACTTTTAATATGGATGGGATTTCGCTGCACGCTCTTTATAATGGCACCATTCCGCGAAAAGATTTTCTGTATGAGCTCTGCTCGTTTGAGGCTGCTCCACCACTAAGGGCCATACGATCTTTTGAATATAAATACATCTATACATTCTGCGATGAAACCACTGAGGAGTTTTATGATCTTATTAATGACCCGGGTGAGAATACCAACGAGATTTTCAATTCAGCCTATGCAACGCTCATTCAGCAATACCGGGATAAGAAAGATAGTCTGCGCGCAGTATTTAATGATACGCTTTCGCAATTTCGTAACTGCTCACTCACAAATATTCAGATGAGGGATGCTGTTAATCCTGAAATGGATGATACTGATCTCAATGGTATTTACCTGTTTCCTTCTCCTGCTGATGAAACGGCACTCTTGCAATTTTTTATACGGGAAAATAATTTAACGCTGCTTACTGTAAAAAATGAGCTAGGTAAATCTATCATCAGTGAAACTATCAATGAGCAGGGATGGAGAAATATTAAACTTGATTGCAGCACATGGTTGCCGGGAATGTATTTCATCATCATTCAAACTGAAATGAATATGAAATGCCGCAAAATGATGGTGACACATTAACGCAAAATCAGACCAGATAAATCCCTGCTGACTTCTGCTTTTCTTTTTTTCTCCTCGTTTCATTAGCACTTTTCAAGAAAATATATTTTACCTGAAAGATTTTCAGGCCGGCTTTTCCTGTTAATCTGGTAGAATTATCTCCTCAAAAATATTTACTTTTTCTTCGGAAGCATTTAATTGATATTCGTGGTTTGAATTTATATGAATGCTTGTCTGCAAAATGGAATGATCATTGAAAAAGAATGTAAGTATCCTGAACAGATCAGGCTCAGCATCTCCTCCTTAATCTCAATTGAAATGAAATGACATCAGTTATGAAAATCAGAAACCCGCAAATAGAAATGAAGGAACTTGTATCGAGGATTGACCATACACTTCTGAAATCTGATACTACTTCTGAAAAAATCAAACTCCTCTGTATAGAAGCAATTGAAAATAATTTTTTTGCAGTCTGCATTCCGCCATATTTCGTTTCTCAGGCAAAAAATTTTCTTGATCAAAGCAATGTAAAAGTTGCCACAGTGATTGGATTTCCATTTGGATATTCTCATTCACTCATCAAGGTTGAAGAAGCAAAGCGCGCAATGGAGGATGGAGCTGATGAGCTTGATGTGGTAATGAACTTCGGGGCATTCTTTTCACGCAATGATAAAGATGTGCTTAAGGAAATTCAGAGCATTACCCAGTTAGCCGACCTGAGGCATAAAACGGTTAAGTGGATCATTGAAACCGGAATTCTTTCCCACGAGGATATTGAGCGGGCATGCAGTCTTGCGGTGCGCGCCGAGGTTAACTATGTAAAAACTTCTACAGGATTCAACGGTGAAGGTGCAACCCCGGAAGTAATTGAGCTGCTTCGCAGTTTGCTTCCAAAAAATATTCTGATCAAAGCCTCTGGCGGAATTAAATCCAAAGAGCAGGCAATGGAGTTGATTTACGCCGGTGCCGACAGAATCGGGACGTCCAGCTCCTTACAAATAATCAACCTGGAAATTGCTGTGGCTTAAAGAATGTTCCCACTGATAAGTTAGTTTACCTGACTTGCTAAATTCGTCACTTTGAATTTCTATTACCATTGAGATCTGTCTTCATCATCGCGTTTTGTTGCATTACTTGTGTGTGCATAGCGCAGGAAGGGAAAATAACGATTATAAAGGATAGCTCCACTCAGAAGGTTCTGAAGCTGTATCAGACATTTGCAATTGAAAAGCGCCTGGTAAACGGGTTCCGTATTCAGCTTGCATCGGATAACAACCGGCAGGAACTGCTGAATATAAAAGCCAAATTCATTCAGCAATTTCCTGATTATTCAGCCTACATTGCATACTCGGCCCCGCAGTTCAAATTGCGCATAGGAGATTTTACATCCAGAGCGGAAGCAGATAATTTCCTGAACGAGATTCGAATCTATTTTCCGGTCGCGTTCATAGTACCGGACAAGATCATGATTGAAGGGGTGGAATGGTGAAGGTGAATAATGAATGGTGAAAAGTGAATAGCCAACCTCTAAAGCAAATAAAATCCCTCGCTCACACGTATCGTGATGAAATTATTTCCATCCGCCATCATTTGCATTCGCATCCTGAACTCTCATTTGAAGAAAAGAACACTGCTGAATTCATTTCTTCCATGCTTAAGGAATGGAACATTGAACATCAAACCGGCATTGGCGGATATGGAATTATCGGGGTGATAAGCGGAACAAATGCTAAGAAAAAATGTGTCGCCTTGCGCGCGGATATGGATGCGCTGCCGATCAGCGAGCAGAATGAGGTGGAATACAGATCACAGAATGAAGGCGTCATGCATGCCTGTGGACATGATGTTCATTCTGCTGCCTTGCTGGGCGCATTAAGAATTTTGGATCAGTTGAAAAATGAATTCGAAGGCACTATCAAATTTATTTTTCAGCCGGGGGAAGAAAAATTACCGGGTGGCGCTTCGCTTATGATCAAGGCCGGGGTGCTTGAAAATCCCAGGCCGGATGCAATCATTGCACAGCACGTTTATACTCCGCTTAGTGTGGGTACGGCAGGTTTTCGCAGTGGCATGTATATGGCTTCGGCTGATGAAATTTATATAACCGTAAAAGGAAAGGGCGGACATGCAGCCGAGCCGGGGAATGTTATCAATCCCATCTTTATTGCCGCGCGTCTGCTGGTGGAGATCGAAAAGCTGATCAATGAGCTTTCCAAAGCCAAAGTACCCACCGTTCTGGCATTCGGAAAAATAAGCGGTGCCGGTGCAACAAATGTTATTCCTTCGGAAGTAACCATTGACGGAACATTACGCACCATGGATGAATCATGGCGAAGTGAAGTTCATGGGCGCATCACAAAGCTGATCACCGGCTTTTCTACTCTTCATCACAATCAAATTTCATTGCAGATCGGGCCAGGATATCCGGTTTTGGTAAATGACGAAATCATTACTTCTTCTTCAAAAAAATTTGCTGAAGAATATCTGGGAAAAGAAAATGTAGGAGACCTTGATCTACGGATGGCTTCAGAAGATTTTTCTTTCTATTCACAAGAAATCCCGGCCTGCTTTTACCGTATCGGAACAGGCAATGCCGGTAAAGGAATTACTTCATCTGTTCATACTCCCACGTTTAATATTGATGAAGATGCACTTGAAATCGCAAGCGGAATGATGGCCTGGATGGCTGTAAGCCTGCTTCAAAACAGGTAATGAACGTCCACCGAAAACTTACCTTCTCTTCCGTAATACGACCTGATAGGCTATATTTTGCCCTCTCATTTTTTTAACCATAAATTTCCCAATCCAAATCATGGCAGATTCAAAGTACATTATCCATCATGGGCATACCTTTACCAGGGAAAACCCACAGGAGTCGAATCCAAGGAAGTGAGCTTGAAAAATCAATTGATCATTGTAAGATAAATCGAAATGCCATCGTTATATCGCCGTTGCGCAATAATTCTTTTGTGTTTATTCTCTGAATCACCCTGCTTTAGTCAGTGGACCTGGATGAAAGGAGATTCAATCCCCGGAAATAGCTACACTGATGTTGATTCTTTCGGCGAAAAGGGAGTATTCACCGATTCGATGATCATTCCAAAACTTTATGGTGCTTGTGGGTGGCGGATTAGTAACGAATTTTATTTACTCGGAGGTGAGTATTATAGTGCCGATGTTATGAAGACGCTTTCAGTAAATGCCATGTGGAAATTTAATATAGATACAAATAAGTGGAAATGGATTGCGGGCTCAGGATTATTTGCCAATACTGCAAATGTTTACGGCATTCAGGGTGTGCCGGATTCCAATAATTTCCCGGGGCAGCGTGTAAATGCAGCATACTGGACAGACCTTGAAGGTAATTTTTGGTTATTTGGAGGAATTGGCTGGGGTGGATGGCTGAATGATCTATGGAAATATGATATTTCAACTAAACTATGGACCTGGA
>JBDSEA010000061.1:0-10202 GCA_039920305.1 Chitinophagales bacterium | reverse complement strand
GCATGGGAAGGCTTTTCCCCTTATGATAAAGACAACCCGTTCAATTCACTCACTTATAATCAGGGGCCTGTCACAGTATTTGTCAATTACTTCCGGGAACCCACTGTATATGGCTATGGGGGCGGAGCACGCACCACGCTGCTGGGCTATTTTGTAAGAGTGGATTATGGACAGGGCGTTGACAGCGGTGCAAAGCAAAAAGGACTTTGGTATTTTTCACTGGGTATGGATTTTTAAATTCCGAGTACAAGCGGTTTAATTTTTACGGATATCTAATGCCGCCGAAACTGAAAACTTTCAGGCTGGCAATACGTATTACTAAGATATATGGCTATTGAAAAGTGGTACAGCACAAATTATCTTTACCGATGAATTGGGAAGAACCGTAAACACGGTAGAAATCATCAGCAAGGGAAAGGGACAATTGACGATCCTTACTTCTCAGTTAGAAGACGGTATTTACAACTACTCTCTTGTAATTGATGGCGAGCTGATAAGCACGAAGAAGATGGTGAAGTCGGCGTATTAAAGATTTGAAAAAGCCGGAGTTTTTTTTATCCGGTGATTTCACTTTTAATAAAAGAAGAGGCTGTCATTAGCACAACCTCTTCTTTTTCATTAAGCTGTATGAAAAGGAAATAATTGATGTTTGGTATCACGAGTTTATACTTTTAAATTAATTGAACATCGGTTCATTCTATTAATGATTAAGAGTATCATAGTTATTTTCCTGGCGATTTTTTCGATATCATCATCTGCTCAGAAAATCCATCTCCGTAAGGTCATGCGTCTTCCGAAAATGATTCATGAATCATCGGGGCTGGTATGTACGGATTCAGGGATCATATGGACGATAAATGATCATGGCGATAACAAACTTTTTGCAATTAATCCATCCGCCGGTTTTCAAAGTGATGACATCCGGTTTATTGAGGTGCTGAACATCACGCACCATGACTGGGAAGATTTGGCTAAGGGTGAATCAGAAAATATCTACATAGGTGATTTTGGAAATAACCTGAACCGCCGGCAAGATTTTGCTATTTATAAAATCAACTTGACTGGCTATATATCATGCAAAACGAGCGACTCACTTCCCGCCGTGACTGCGGAACTAATCTCATTTCATTACCCTGATCAAACGCAATTTCCCCCTGAGCCGGCTAACTGGAACTTTGATTGTGAGGCATTCTTTCATCTTGGTGATTCTCTTTATCTCTTTTCGAAAAATGTTTCAAACCACAATAATGGTTTCACTAAGATCTATCGCTTGAGTGATCAGCCCGGCGCATACATTGCGGATCTGGTTGACAGCTTCTGCCTTAATGAACCCGTGACAGGTGCGGATGTAAGCGCGGATGGGAAAACCGTAGTGCTCCTCACTTATTTTTCACTCTGGTTTTTGAAGGAATTTTCCGGTAATGATTTTTTCGGAGGAAAAATTTTACAGCTTCCATTGAGGGGCTTAACCCAGAAGGAAGCAGTATGCTTTTCCAATGATCGTGAGCTGTTCATAACCGACGAGCGCCATTATGGAAAAGGAGGAAAACTTTACAAAGTTGAACTGGCACATCTTGATTTATCACAGCCGGCTAAAAAGATTCGATCGTGTTTCAGCAAGCGGGTGGTCTATAATTTCTTCAACAATCCCCGAACGGCTTACAAAAAGTTAATGCGGCTTAATGGCCACCCAGATTAATACGGAGCGGGAGCAGGCTGACTATTGGTGAATATCTTCGGCTGTTAATCTTTTTTTATATCTGAAAGAATTTTTTCAATCAACTTGGGATACCATTCATATTCGAGCATTTGAACTTTGCGGGATATGGTTTCTGCTGTATCATTTTTCTCAACAGGAATTGATTTCTGAAAAATAATTTCTCCTGCATCATATTGATCATTCAAATAATGAATGGTAATGCCCGTTTGTTTTTCCTTCGCAGCAATAACAGCTTCATGAACATGCCTTCCGTACATCCCCGGACCGCCATAAGCAGGAAGCAGGGCAGGATGGATGTTGATGATGTGTTCGGGATATGCGCAAAGTATGTTTTCAGGAATCATCCATAAGAATCCTGCAAGCACAATCAGATCAATCCGGTGGCTGTGGAACAGTGCAGGGACTTTGTGTGTTTCGTAAAATTCAGTTTTGCTGATAAGATAGCAGGGAATATTACTTTCCTGAGCCACCTCGGTCACTTTTGCCTTAGTGTTATTGCAAATGATCAACTCAGTTTTTATTTCAGGGTTGTCCTTGAAGTGGTCAATGATATTTTTAGCATTGGTACCATTCCCGGAAGCCATGATCGCGAGGCGCTGCATCACAATCCAAATTCAGAGTGCATCACTTCATTGAAGAAAATATCCATGTTGCCAAAGCCATCCAGATGCTGCAGCTCGAGTGTGGAGAGTATGAAGCTGGTTACGCCATAAGAATTTTGCTTCTTTGCCATCACACCCGAAATGCCATTCCAATTCGATAATGATAGTGTGGCATTATCCTTTGCAACCAGTTGGGCATTATACAAAATGGTAGCTCCCGTAGCTGGAATAAAGGGTCGTACAGTTCCCACAAATACGGAGCTCTGAAGATCAGGAAAGCCATATTGCTGACTTAAAACTATTGATGTGTCTGTGAGCAGCAATGTAGTATCAGCAGGAGCAACCAGGGATTGAATGGGTGTGAAATCCAGGAAACCTGACTGATCATCGAAGAGAGAAGAAATATAAACTGCCATCAAAAGCTTACCACCCTCATCAAAAAATTCATTGAGCGAGCGCTGACCGATTGAAAGAGAATTAGAAGCATCGTTGCTAAACCAGATGATGGTTTTGAAGAGGGAAAATAATTTTGACTGAGCAAGATTATCAGCAGATTGCTGGGTGTAAGCGCCATTCACCTTCTCAAAAATCTGCATGGTGTCAACACTGGTGAAACCTGCATTGGCCAGATACTGGGCATAAAAACTTTCCACACTTTCTCCACCTGAAGAATACCCATCAACCATGAGTATATCAGAGGCGGGTTTTTTTACCAGCACGGCAGCAGAGGCTGTAAATGCACTGGTTATCTCAGCATTGTCCACCGCACGAATGAACAATACATTCGAGTCATCCAGTAAAAGTCCATTCATCAATTCCGGCTCTGCAATTTCATTATTGTTTATATAGACTTTGCATTCAGGAGTAAGGGTTTGAAGATCATTTGCCTCAAATATTGCACTCGTTGCTGTTACATCAAGGGCAAACAGGGCAGTGGTAGTATCATTCCAGCACAACTCATAGCGCTTCAGGTTCTCTAATCCATCAGGATCACTTCCGGTCCAGTAAAACCGCAGAACAGGAAATGTTTTTACAGGATTGTTTTCTGAATATTCAAAGGAAACTGACGGAGGAGAATTTTTAACAGGATACCGAAGATGTGCAGGTGAAGGGTCTCTTAATCCAAAGTTGTCAATTGCCCTTACGTAAAATAGAAAATCAATGGTGTCCTTACCCGGTGGTGTGGCTAACAGGAAAGTACTGTCCTGGCTTATTGTAAAATGCCAGAATGTAGCGGGAGTGATTATGCTGTCGAAGGTAAACTCATAGCCGCTCACATATCCATCTGGATCATTTCCCCACCATTCAGCGTGAACCTGTGAAGTAAGGCGATCATCTCCGCTTCGAATGATCGTATCAGCAATAGTGAAAGTTTCGGGCGGAAGATTCGGATTGCTTTCACCCTGGAAAAAAGTTTTACATGCTGAAAAAATCAGCATGTAAAGAAAAAAAATTAGTATTTCGTAAAATCGCACCATTGAAGCCCCGGGGCGATCAAAAATAAAGTTTTAGGAGCTAAATTCAGTTATAGGATGTTTTGCTGATCGGAATTTCAACTTCCACCTTATTTCCTTTTTCTGAATATCGAAGATTATAAATGGAATTGAGCAGTGCAATTCCCCGGCCGTGATTATGGAATACCCGGCCATCATCAAAACCTAAATATTTTTGGAAATCAAATCCACGCCCCTGATCTTTGACAGTAAGCAAAATTTTATTCGGCAATCTGCGGAATGTCACATGAACGAATTGATTTGCATGTTCTTGCTGTAAAAGCCTCAGCTCTACTTCCTCTTTCAGCCGGTTTTCAGTGATCAGCCGGGTCTTTTCATCGTAGGTAAGCCCGAGGTTGCCATGCTCCACGGCATTGGAAAATAATTCTGAAATCAAGATTGCTTCCTGCGGGTTAGGGCATTCATGGGCGATGCGAACAGCAAGAAAATCACCATCCTGTACTGTTCGAAAATGAAATTCACCCTTTGTTAAAAAACGAAATGAACGCTTGCTCTCCTCTAATTTTTTCAGCAGGTCTTTCTTGCGTTCAAAGTCCAGTATGGCTGCCTTAATTGTTGAATGCAACAATTCTTTTTTTACCGGCTTCACAAGATAAAAAAACACGCCTGCCTCTATCCCCTCGCGAATGTTTTCAGAATCACTGATCACGGTCTGCATGATCACCTGGATATTCTCAAATGATTTTTCGAGTTTTATTTCCCTTAAAAGATCTATGCCTGTAACATCAGGCAGGCTCCAGTCAAGCAGCATCACTTTTATTTCAGGTGCACGCTCATCCAGGATTTTTTTGGCCTCATTAACATGGTGGGCAGATAACACAATGTATCCTTCTTTCTCAAGTGAATTTTTAATTATCATAGTGAAAGGGACATCATCGTCAACTACAAGCAGTGTATCTGTCAAGTGAGAGATAGGTTTAATAAATATTTGATACGAATATATTATGTTAAAGTTGTGAGGCTGTTTAATATTACGCACATACTTTTTTCGGAATGATGAGAAATTGCGATGACCCGTACAGAATCAGGATTTTCTTGTGGCAACCACGCAGACGTTTTTGAAGTGCCTTACTTTACCATTGAGAGCAAAAACTTCTGTGTAAACGATATAAGTTCCAACACGTACCCTTTCTCCGTTATCAGAAATCCCATCCCAGGTAAAAGCACCCTGCTGTGCCAGCAAGGCATTGTGAATGAGGTTACGGATTTCTCTTCCCCCGGCATCAAAAATTTTTACATTGGCAGTATACCCGGGCTGATCAAACTGAAATGAAATATTCAGAAAATCATGATACCCATCTTGGTCAGGAGAAAAAACCTGAGGGTCCAATGTGATCTCATTCCCGGTATTCGGCTGGCTGAATTGTGAGTTCTTATAGGTTGGTGTTCCATATCCTGCTGTTGATGCTGCCGAATGCCAGTTCAGCGAATCCTGTGTGGGACGGTTCGGATCAATCCGCTCCAGAGCCACACCTTCCGTATTGGTGATGAGCGGAAAATGCCAGTCATCATAATAATGCAGCTCATCAATCCGCTGATTTATTGAGTTGAGCAGAATAACTGTTCCTTCATCATCATTAAAAGAAGGCAGTGTGGCGGCAATGAGCCATTCAGGATGCTGAACAAAATAATTTTGCGTAACCCATTCAGGGTTGGCACTGATTACAATGTATTGATCCGGAAAAAAAAGATAGCTCTCCGGTGATATTATATAAATAGTTTCCAAAGAATCATAGACATCGGCCCTGGAAACCTGTAATTCTTTCAGATCGAAAATCTTTTGCGTATGGTTGTAAATCTCAAGATAGTCATAGCCCCCCGTCTCCGGATTGAAAAGAATTTCATTGATCACGATGTCGCTGAATTCTATCCGTGAAGGAATTGCAAGCTGAGATGAATCAATTGTTAGCAGGGTATTCCCTATGCAGTCTTTTAAGCCACTTACAGTAAGGGTATAAATTGTATTGGAATCGAGCGGGATACTGAGACTGAGAATTACTTCACTGAAATCAGAATCCGGCATTGCAGAAATGATTTCAATGAAGCTAGGTTCAATGTTATAGTTTGAAATATTTGCTGCACCTGAAGAATCTACTGCTTCGTCAAATAACAAAACAATGGTTAAGCTATCCCTTATTGTTGCACTAAGTAAAACCGGTGGAAAGGTATCGGCAAAAGCACTAAGGTCTGAGTTCATCTTTCCCGGTGTTCCACCACTTGCATCTGCACTCGCGTGCCAGTTTGCACCTCCCTCACATGAATTATTTGCATCCATTCTTTCAAGGGACCATCCTCCCTCTGACTTTACATCATCATGATACCATGAAAGATCATAAGCCACTTCACTGATTACCATTCCTAAAGAGTTTTTTAAAGTCAGATTATCGCCATCATTGTTGAGGGAGGGAAAGGAGGAAAGCCCCAACACGGTTCCATAAGAACTAAATAAGGAAGCATTGGACGATGAGCATAAAATGAGAAAGCTATCAGCTGATAAGGTGTACGCAGGCAGAATAGCTGTTGAGCTGCCATCACTGAACGTCCATCCTGTTAAGTCAACTGCTGAGCCTGACCGGTTAAAAAGCTCTGCGTATTCTGCTTCAGGAAGGCCAATAGCAGGTGAAGGGTCAGGCATCATCTCGTTGATGATTATATCACCTGTTTGTGCCTGATAAAAAGTAAAGCTGAGTGATGCTGAAGCAAGAATATTTCCGGCAAGATCCATAATATTGCTTGCCGTGATCGTGGTGGATACACCGGTTTGAAAATTGTTGGTAAAAGTTAAATGCACAAGTGCCGGATCAGTTGTATCCTGAATTGCGGTAACAGGATTTCCAATACCATTACTAACCGAGTAATTCAAAACATTTTGCGAGGTAACCGGATCAACTGCTTCATTGAAATAAACGTCGAGCTGATTTTGTGAAATCACATTAACCTGTATGAGCTGCGGAGCAATTGTATCTGCAACGGGTACGCCAGCTAAGACATTATCAAAATAAAAAAGCGTGGATCGTGTGCTGGTATAGATGCAGCAGAAGCCAAAAAAAGCTGTTGCAGTTAAAGTGTTATCCGTTGCGGTTGCTTCGGGTGAAAAGTTTGTGCCGCCCGTTGTGTCTGAATAAATCGCCCAGTTTCCGCTCCCATCGCGGGTAACTTTAACTGAAACGGAATTTGTGATCTGTGCAACATGTCCAGGAATGCCTTGCACGATAAGCGTCTCCGTGGTTCCCTGTTGAAGATAGAGTGCAATCGCATCATCACTGCCGTTCTCACCGATCTTTAAAAAATATCCGTTCAGTGGCAGCTTCAGATTCTGCTGGTCACTCACGAGGTATGCTTTTAGAAAGTTACTTCCGGATGGAGCAAAGTCAAGCGTGAAGAAAAAATCCCACTCTATGTTATTTATCTCTCCATTGGGGGTTGACAGATATGCAGTGTCAGTAATTGCAGGCGCATTCAGATGCAGTTGTTTGGAAGCATTCACTTCAAACTTAGAAGCGTCACCACTCCAGGCGGGGTTTGTTGTGAAATCACCATCAGAGAAATCATCCTGCACCTGACCCGCAGCTTGCCGGAAGGAAGCGAGGGCTATGAGCAGTAAAAGGCAATTCTTCATCACACAAAAATAATTTTTGTCAGTAATAACGTGTGGCAAATAAAATATTCGGTTGCCATCAATTTAATAAGACATTTTAGGCCTATTATCAATCTATCCTCCCATGTCTATTCTTAAAAAGATATATTCACAATTACAATTTTGGAAATCCCCTTTTGTGAAACCATTTCATCCTCATCATCAATCCTAATGGTGCAGCGCGCAAATCGAAGCAACCATTATCCCGGAATCTCTTTCAAGCATCTGTGAGACCAATTCATCCTAACTTTGCGGGAAAAAATATTTTCTTTATGAACGAGGGTATCAAAACATTTTCGCTGGTAATCATCACCATTTGTGTGTTCATCATTACGGTTATTCATATTCTTGAGTTGCTCGATAAAAAAAGACTTCAGTCTGGCTACGATCTTTCCGCTTATCAGGGGCAACCGGCTGCACAGCAAACCAATGCCCCGAAGACATCCATCAAATTCAATGAAATGAATTTTGATTTTGGCGAGATCAGGGAGGGTGATGTAGTTGATCACACCTTTGTTTTTACGAATACAGGAAGTAATCCCCTCATCATTACTGATGCGAAAGGATCATGCGGCTGCACCATCCCTACTTATTCAAAAGAACCAATTGCACCAGGAGCTTCAGGAAATATTAAAGTGCAATTCAACAGTGCCGGAAGAGAGGATGAGCAGGATAAAACAGTAACCATTTCTGCCAACACCGCGCAGCCTTCGATGCTGCGGATCCACGCAAAAGTTCTGGAAAAACAATGAAGCAATACCTTTCACTGATAAAATTCAGTCACACTGTGTTTGCATTGCCTTTTGCCCTGATTGGATTTTTTTTTGCTGTATGGCAGGAAGGATATTCATTCAGCATCAAAACATTTTTGCTTGTCCTTGCCTGCATGGTTTGCGCACGCAGTGCAGCCATGGGTTTCAACCGACTTGCAGATTTGAAATATGACCGTCAAAATCCGAGAACTGCGCAGCGGGAAATTCCTGCAGGCGTTATTCCTGAAAAAGGTGCGTTTATTTTTGTGATCGCATGCTGTGCCGGATTTATCATCAGTACTTACTTTCTTAATACAGTTTGCTTCTTCCTCTCACCGGTAGCTCTGATAGTGGTACTAGGCTATAGCTATACCAAGAGATTTACGCATCTGTCTCATTTTTTTCTTGGTCTTGGTCTGGCGCTTGCACCCATTGGCGCCTATCTCGCTGTTACGGGTGAATTTCAGCTGCTCCCGGTTTTACTGGGTATTTCTGTTTTATTCTGGGTGAGCGGATTCGATATAATTTACTCACTGCAGGATGAAGAGTTTGACCGGTATCAAAAATTATTTTCAGTTCCTGTATGGCTCGGCAGGAGGAATGCACTGATGCTTTCGACCATCCTTCATTTTTTTTGTGCAGTTTGTTTACTTCTGGTTGCCGTAATCGGGGGCTTTCATGTCTGGTACTGGATTGGCTTTATCATATTTCTCTCCCTGCTGATTTACCAGCATCTTATTGTCAAGGAAAATGATCTTACGCGTGTTAATCACGCTTTTGCGACCACTAATGGAGTGGCAGGCATTCTGTTTTCCATTTTCGTACTCATAGATTTGTTTTGAAGAATCAGAGGATTGATTTTCCTGATTTCAAATCCTGTTAATCTTTGCATTCATGGCTAGAATTTTAGCGATTGACTATGGCTTAAAGCGTACCGGTATTGCTGTAACCGATCCGTTACAGATCATTGCTACCGGATTAGAAACAATAGAATCTTCAAAACTGCAAATGTTTCTCTCTGATTATTTCAGGAAAGAAGATGTCGAATGCATAGTGGTAGGTGATCCCAAAAATCTTGACAACACACCATCAGAGATCAGCATGGAAGTATACAGGATGATTGCAGAGCTCAATAAAAATTACCCGGATAAAAGGGTTATTTGTATTGATGAGCGGTTTACTTCCAGGATTGCGCAAAACACCATTGCCCATTCAGGCTTACGGAAAAAGGCACGCCGTGATAAATCATTAATTGATAAAATCAGTGCTGTGTTAATTTTGCAGGGTTATCTCGATACAATTAAATGATACTTCCGATTATTGCCTATGGTGATGCTGTGCTGCGAAAAAAAGCAGCCGAAATCAATCCTGATTATGAGGGATTGCAGGAATTAATCAATAACATGAAGGAAACAATGCATTCAGCAAGTGGAATCGGACTGGCTGCACCGCAAGTCGGGAAATCAATACGCCTTTTTCTTGTTGACACTGAGACGGCTCTTCAGCATATTCGCGAGGATGATGAAAAGAAGGAAACCAGATTTAATGATGAGGAGGGAATTGTCAGGACTTTTATTAACGCCCGAAAGGTTAATATAAACGGAATTCCGTGGCATTACAATGAAGGCTGTTTAAGCCTTCCTAAAATCCGGGAGGATATAGTGAGGCCGGAAGAAATTACCCTCGATTATTCTGATGAAAATTTTAGGCCGTACAGGGAAACCTTCAGGGGACTGGCTGCGCGTGTTATTCAGCATGAATATGATCACATTGAAGGGGTACTCTTTGTTGATTACCTGAAGCCCCTCAAAAAAAGACTCATTAAAAAGAAACTGGATAATATTTCCAGGGGAATTGTGGATGTAGATTATAAAATGAAATTCCCTTCTAAGAATAAATAAAGATCATATAAATTTAACAGGTATAGGCGTTTAAGTCGCAATAGATTAGTTTTGCCAAATGGTAGAACGGAGTAAA
>JBDSEA010000060.1:0-3542 GCA_039920305.1 Chitinophagales bacterium | reverse complement strand
ATTACTGCCAGCCGTATTTCATTGAAACAAATGAGAAAGATGAGGCTGTTTCAGAAAGACGGATATATAAGCATTGATTTCCTGGATAAAAAAACGGAGATCATCAGGCTCTCAGACACGCGGGATTCAGCGAATCCATTTGCACTCGAATTAAATACAGGTACCCAATCAAGATGGATCAATTTTGAAAGACCCAATGTAATGCCTGTCAACTCCATTAAAGCAGAGCTCGGATTATTTCATCAGGCAATTGCTGAAAATCATGATCCTCCGGTGACTTTACAGGATGGATATAATGCCATGGAGATTGCCCACCGGATCATGGAAAAAATTGATATGCCATCGGGATCGAAATAATAACTTCGTTTAGGGTATTTTTAAATCTGATATAGCACACAATAATCAATTTCAGCCTCCGTTGTCACCACTTAAAGGTAAAACCGGGGTATTGAAAATTTTTACACTTGTTTGGGGATTTATATTTTCAGGATGGTTACTCATCTTCAATATTTCCTGCAATATTATTAACCCAATGGAGGGAGTTCCTTCCTATCTTCAGGTAGACACGTTCACCTTTACTGTAGTGCAGGGTCAGGGTTCATCGAGCTCCCGGATAACGGATGTATGGGTGTTTGATGAGAGTACCACTTTAGGTGCATATGAGATACCCAAAACTTTTCCCGTTTTGGATTCCGGGGAGGCTTCTATGATTTTTAGCCCGGGAATCTGGGATAATGGAATTGCTGAAACACGTATTATATATCCATTTTACTACCCTGATACAATTACCCTTGACCTTGAGCCGGGTAAAATTTTATCAATAACTCCACATTATTCCTACCGCTCCACAACCAAATTCAATTTTATAGAAGATTTTGAGGCAGGAAACCTATTTACGCTTTTGGATGGTGATAGCGGCATGATCCGAACTACAGATCCTTCAAAAGTTTTTGAGGGAATTGCTTCGGGTGAGATTTTCCTCAATCCAGACTTTGAATACTACCAGGGCAGAAGTTCGGGCAGCTATAATTTTCCCGAAAACCAGCCTGTGTTTCTTGAATTGAACTACAAGTGCGATCAATCATTCCAGGTAGGATTATACGGTATACAGGCAGCCGGCACAGTCTTTTATTATAAGTGGACCATCAACCCAAGGGATTACTGGAACAAAATTTATCTTGATATGGGAAGTGATGTGAGTTTACTTGGCGCATCAGATTACCAGATACTTGTAAAAGCACTTTTTGACACCACAAGAGCTGAATCGCACATTTATCTGGATAATGTTAAACTGGTGAGTTTTTGATCACAATGAAAGGAAGGGAATTCAGATCCGGAATTACGGCATACATAGTCGGTGATTATGTAAGTGCTGTATGCTCATGGGCAACCTTTTTTATCCTTCGCAAATGCTTTATTGATCAGGATACCTCGGCAGTCTTCCCTGCTTTTTTGCATGATACCCGCTTTATACAGGGCCTGATTATTATTCCTTTCGGTTGGCTGCTCGCTTATTATTTAACAGGAACATATACCAATATTTATTTAAAATCACGGGTGAATGAAATTAGCCGGACATTTTTGGTAACGCTCGCAGGGGTAATAATTTTATTTTTTGCTGTATTGATTGATGATCGGATTCATGGCTACAGTGATTACTATCAGGCGATTGCAATGCTGCTCGTAGTGCACTTTGGCTTTACCATCGCAGGTAGATTATTGATTTTGAACGTGGCAAAGATCAGAATGATGCGTGGTATTGTTTCATTCCCGACCATGTTTATCGGGGGAAACAAGCGGGCGGTAGAAGTTTACAATGAGATTAATGGTAAGGGCAAAGAACAGGGGTACAAATTCATCGGCTTTGTTGACACCATTGGTGAAAGCAATGGTAATGGTGCTCATGAAAATGAATATCCGGGTGAAAATATACACCTGAATGGCAACGGAAATGGCAACGGTCTGGTAAAGTTTATGCCCAAGCTCGGATGCATGGTAGAATTAGAAAGCATCATTAAAGGCAATCAGGTTAAGCAGGTGATGGTAGCTATAGAATCTTCAGAGCATCACCAGCTTCGTGAAATTCTGAATCAGCTTGCCGATAGAAATGTGATCATTAAAATTGTTCCTGACATGTATGATATTCTTTCAGGGTCAGTAAAAATGAATCATTTGCTTGGTGCTTCATTTATTGAAATTTATCCTGAGCTGATGTCGCGCTGGCAGTACATCATGAAGCGCCTGCTCGATGTTTTTGTGTCCTTTATTGTACTCATTCTGCTTTCGCCACTGTATCTGTTTGTAGCGATCCGGGTAATTATCTCTTCTCCTGGTCCTGTTTTTTATTCACAGGATCGTATTGGCTTGCATGGAAAACCTTTCAGGATTTATAAGTTCCGGAGTATGAAAGTGAATGCGGAGAATAATGGCCCCCAGCTTTCATCACACGATGATCCGCGGATAACCCAGTGGGGAAAAGTAATGCGAAAATGGCGGCTGGATGAGCTGCCGCAGTTTTACAATGTGCTGAAAGGTGACATGTCACTCGTAGGCCCGCGCCCTGAGAGAAAGTATTATATTGATCAGATTCTTAACAACACGTCTGATTACAAGCACCTCCACAGGGTAAAGCCAGGAATTACCTCCTTTGGTATGGTAAAATTCGGGTATGCCGAAAACATTCAGCAGATGATCCAGCGAATGAAGTATGACCTTCTCTACATCGAAAACATGTCGCTGATTATGGATGTGAAGATTTTGCTTTATACTTTTAGAACAATCATGCAAGGCAGGGGAAAATAACGCCCGGTTTGGTATGCTGGATAACAGCTCTGATGCGAAAGTTAGCTGAGCAGGTTGTTGTTGGTTAGTTACCCTATGTAAAGCGCCATTGGTTATATAACAGGCTTTAATCAATCTCTCAACCCCTTCATTACCAGCTTTCCCTCCTTATCGAAAAGAAAAGTATAAGCGGTACCGCCCTTTTTTGCATCGGCAGAATATTGAGTTCCCTTGGCTTTTGACTCAGAGCGGTAATACCGAGTTACCTTATCGGCAGAAACTTCTTTATTTAGGTAATCTGAAGCAGCTTGTGGGAACTCCTCCCGGGTAATTGTGAAATCAGTGCTTACCCAGGCCCCTGTTGTTACAAATAAAGCATTACATTTTTGCTTGTTAATGGTAAAATTCGCTTCCACAAAACCCGGCCCTGATTCACGCCAATAAAGTCCCCGTGCTTCAGGATATTTTTCCTGCATTTTGTTTTTTACAACTGAAGGAACAAGGTCAGCATTTATGGTTTGTGCTGAAGCCATACCAAATGTGAAGACAGTAACAAGTAAAAAGATGATGGTTCTCATAATGGTGAATTGAAGGATTGAATTGATAAAAATAGCAGCATTGAGTTTCTTTAGCCGGATCAGAGCACTGCATATTTCAATATCGTGCCGAACCTAAACGTCGAGCCTGGCATATTTAGCATGTGTCTCAATAAAATCGCGGCGGGGCGGAACATCATCACCCATGAGCATTGAGAAGATATG
>JBDSEA010000059.1:0-13786 GCA_039920305.1 Chitinophagales bacterium | reverse complement strand
GCAGGGAGGCGATTGTTATTTTTTGTCCTTCATTTATTGCTCTGGAAAAAATATCTTCCCTCACCCATGGAAGGAAAAATATTTTTACTGCCGCTCAGAACTGCTATTCCGAACCCTTCGGTGCCTTCACGGGTGAAGTTTCTGCTGCAATGATCAAATCCGCCGGGGCAGATTATGTGATCCTGGGACACAGCGAGCGAAGGCTATTCTTTTCAGAAACAAATCAAATGCTTGCGAGGAAAACGGATGTAGTGCTTGCAGCAGGATTGATACCGATTTTTTGTGTTGGTGAGTTGCTTGCGATAAGGGAGGCATATCAGCAGGAGCAATTAGTAGAAAAACAAATAAGCGAAGGATTGTTTCATCTGAAAGAGGATAATTTTCAAAAAGTAGTAATTGCTTATGAGCCAGTTTGGGCAATCGGAACAGGAAAAGTAGCAAGTGATGAGCAAGCTCAGGAGATGCATGCCTTTATTCGTAAAATAATAGCTCAGAAATATTCGAATCATGTTGCAGATGAAACATCCATACTTTATGGCGGAAGCTGTAAGCCATCGAATGCTGCGGGATTATTCTCCCAAGCAGATGTAGATGGGGGCTTGATTGGAGGTGCCTCTCTTAGTGCAACTGATTTTGCGGCAATCATAAATTCCCTGTGAAATATTTTTCATTTTCCTTTCCGGAACTCAAGGAAGGGCAGAATGAAATCATTATTGCGCATTTGTCCGGTATAGGCTTCGAAGGATTTGAGGATTGCACTTCAAAATTGATTGCATTTATTCCGGTAAAGAGGTTTCAGGAAGATGAGTTCAATTCATTGATCAGCCGCTTGTGTCCGTTATTTCCATTTTCACTAAAAAGGAAATTGAAGACCGGAACTGGAACGAGGAGTGGGAAAAAAATTTTAAACCCGTTATTATAGACAAGAAAGTTTCCATTCGTGCATCTTTTCATCAGAGGCAGAAAATATGCAGCATGATATCATCATCGATCGCAAAATGGCATTTGGAACCGGACATCATGCTACTACGCAGATGATGATCTGACTAATGCTCAAAGAAGATTTTTTACTAAAAAGGGTTGTTGATTTTGGTTGTGGGACCGGAATTCTTTCCATAACTTTCTTCAAAGCCTGGTGCAAAATCAGTTATAACAATTGACAATGATGCGAATGCCAAAGAAAAAGCAATGAGTAATTTTTTTCTCAATAAGGTTACAATGCGGTTACCATAAAAGCGAACCGTATAGTGAATATTCCCGCAGATATTGTTCTTGCTAATATAAACCGGGTAGCTCTTACCAATTATTTTAATGAATTCAGCCATTGCCTTCATAACAAGGGCTTGCTTTTTTTAATACTAGAGTGGGATTGGAGGGCGATGATCCTTATTAAAAAAGGTTAATGTTTTGCTATTAGTGATGGCGCTAATTTTGTCAATCATTAATATTAATTTTGAATTCCAATCTAAATAGTATTAAATGAAAACTTTCGTCTTATTGTTGGCAACCATGTTATTTGCACTTCAGGGTTTGGCTACTTACGTCACTGATTTTACAGGTGCTTACAGGAATGGCCAGGTATTTTTCACCTGGAATAACGTTTCTAATACCAATACAACTTACAAGCTGTATCGCAGCTCTAACCCCATTACAAAGGGGTCACAACTGTCAGCTTGCGAATACATGGGTTATACAAATCAAAATTCTGCTGTGAATACGAATCTTACAGCGCATGATGGAACTAACAGTTACTGGATCATCATTACAGGAGGAAACCCACTGTTTTCAACACAGGGATTGTTTGTTACCACCACTGTAGCCAATGGATCCTACTACTATGCTCTTACTACTTTCCTGAATATTGAAGATACAGCCATCATTGCAGGTACGAACTCACTTGTTTCCCCAGTGGCTGAATCAAAGTCAACACCCCAGCCGGTGCTTCAGGCAACCCGAACAGAGGATGGAAAAACCTACGAGATTTATGGTGATTTTATCAGCAGCAGGGTAAAGCTTAACGGTCCCCTGCGGTTTAAGGCTGGCTGGCTTGGATATGACTTTTCAATATATAGAAACAATGCGACTACACCTCAGGCCCTTCACTTACAATTCCATGCGGGGGGTGCAGATTTTCTTACAAACATTACAAAAGTGAAAGGGAATGAAATAAATATGGGAGTGGAGGATTTGTTTCCAGATGATGAAAACAGCGGATGGCTTGGTTCGAACGAAGCTTATGACCCATTTAAGAAAAGCGCAAATAACACCCTGCCTGTAACCGGAACAAATTATTTTTATACTGTTGATCGGATCATACACGAACTGAACTGGGTATTTGCTAATTTACCCGCCGACAGTAACAGGGTTTGTGTGGATGGTACCTCTTTTGGATCCTATGGTGCATTTTTTTTCACCCTGCTTCATCCTGAAAAGATTGCGGCAGTTGATATCACAAGCGGCATATTTAATTTCGGTTTTCAGAATGATTATATCGCAGCCTGTACTATGAATACCGGTCAGAAAAACCGCGCTGACGGAGATAAATTATTTGGTACGGTAAGCAGCAACCTGCCCGAAGCAAGTGGTGCCTTCACCTATGATTTACTGAATGGTGGTAAAATGATTCATGATTATAATTCCCGCAGCTATCCTGTCATATTCAGCCAGAATGGAAAAAATGATACGATGCTTGGATGGACGGAGAAAACAATCTGGTACGATTCAGTTAATAATAACCGCCTGGGAGGAATGTATTTTTTTGATGCCCGGGATCATGCAGGAGATGGTAAAACATGGAATACTGAATCGCAATTTGATATGTACCGCTACAGAAAAAATCTTTCTTTTCCCGCCTTTTCCAATTGCAGTATTGACAATAACCCGGGTAATGGCAATGCATCCAGCGGAGACCAGGTGGGCTGTATCAATGGATACCTTGACTGGAACTCATCCATAACTGATGAATCTGCAAACTGGATTGTAAAGATTTACATGAAAGATTTGAAGCAGATAAACAATGGATATGCATATGCTCCTGCCACCTGTGTTGCTGATATAACCCCACGCCGCCTTCAGCAATTCAATCCTCCTGATGGCTCACAAATTCAATGGAACGTCACACATTTAAATCAAGTGGTGCAATCCGGTTCATTTACCTACCCGGGCGGACTTTTTACTATTCCTTCGGTATTGATTTATAAGGATACCTGTATTTTGCAACTCAATTACACAGCAAGTGAATGTGTTTCAACTATTACTCCCTCGGGGAATATTTCAGGATGTTCCGGTACCAAGGTGCTTTTAACTGCTAATTCGGGTAGCGGACTTTCTTATCAATGGTATAAGAATGATGTGGTAATTTCAGGTGCCACAAAAAAAACCTATAATTCCAAGGGAAGTGAAAGCGGATCCTTTAATGTGATGGTTACTAATAGTGGGGGTTGTTCGGCATATTCTTCTCCTGCCATTTTGACCCGTATTGATAAGCCTGCGGCGAAGATTAATCCTCAAGGTAGCCTCGATATTTGTGGCGCCGGATCAGTAGTTTTAAAAGCAAAAAATGGAACCGGAACCGCATGGCAATGGAAAAAAAATACTGTTGTCATCAACGGTGCTACCCTTCAATCTTTTACTACTACTAAAAAGGGTGACTACACGGTAACAGTTACCTCACCTGAAGGATGTACAAAAACATCTGCCAAGGTTACAGTGACCTCAACTTGCCGGGATGCAAATATGATATCGGCTTCATCTGAAAAGTTGAATGTAAATATTTCGCCTAATCCGGCAAAAGATCTGTTTCAGATTGAAATTTCTTCGCCGGGAAATGAGGTGGAAATTGCGGAAATAAAATTGATGAATCTTCTCGGCCAGCCGATTGAAGCAATTACGGTTACCATTACAGGGGAAAATTCAATTATTCCCTTCAATGTATATGGCATACCTGCCGGAGTATATCTTGTTCATGCAATGGTTAATGGTGAATTAAGCGTGAAGCGGGTGATGATTGCTGAATAATATTTTATTAAATGATCACTTCCTCATTGGTAGCCGGGAATTTCTGCTTTCCGCCTCCGGAGCATCTTTTTTGCAAAAAGTGGAATATACTGTAAAATATTATCTACATCATGGAATCAATATCCCGGTATTCAGGTTTAAGGGAGAAACCCGGGTGCAAATAATAAGGGAATTTTTTTTTAATCCTCCAATATTTTTTTAAAAATTATGTTTAAATTTATCGAGTCAAATATTAATGTTTTTAAACGTCTTACACTACGCCACACCCTTCATTCCTATGAAAAATCTTATACTGCTTACAGCTTTGATTTTCAGTATTTATCATTCTTACGCTCTTAAGGTTACCAATTTTTCAGGCACCTATCGCAATGGTCAGGTTTTCTTTACCTGGACACTGGATGCCGGAACAGGCTCAGTGTATAAATTATACAGGTCGGCTACTCAGATCACCAGTGGATCACAGCTTTCTTCGTGTGAATACCTCGGTTTAACAGATCGCAATTCTTCAACAAATAATAATCTTTCTGCCGCTGATAATTTGACCAGGTACTGGATCATTAAGGATGGAACCTCACCGCTTACGTCAGGCCAGGGTTTATTTGTTACTACCTGCGTTGCAAATACATCCTATTATTATGCGCTGACTGTTACACTGGAAACCGAGGATAAAAAAATCGTTATTGGCGCTAATTCACTGGCGGCTCCAATTGCTGAAACAGTTGCACCACCACAGCCTGTGTTGCAGGAAACCAGAATCATTAACGGTTATCCTGTAGATATTTACGGAGATTTTTACAGCAGCCGTGATACTTTAAACGGACCTTTGGAAATGTATGCGGGATGGCTGGGTTACGATTTTGCAGTGTTCAGAAATCAGGATGCTCCATCTCCTCATGCCCTTCATGTACGCTTCCATGCCGGTGGAACTAATTTTCTTAACAAGATTACAAATACCACCCATGATGAAGTGAATCTGGGGGTGGAAGATTTTTTTCCGGATGGTGATAATAGCGCCTGGATTGGCTCTCATAAAAATTTTAATCCGTATATTATTAGTCTTAATACACCTCCTGCTACAGGTACCAATTATTTTTATACTCATAAGAGGTTGATCAGGGAAATAAAATGGGCCGAAGCCAATTGCAACGTGGATACCAATCGTATTTATGCTGATGGAAACTCTTTTGGGTGTAACGGAGTATTTCTGCTCTTGCTGCTGCATCCTGAGCTTTTTGCTGCAGTTGATCTCACCGGTGGACTTTTTAACTTCGGATTTACCACCGATTATAATCCTGAAACTACCATGAATACAGGTAAGAAAAACCGCAATGATGGGGATAAATTATTAGGCACTGTGAGTACCAATCTGCAAGTGGGATACTATACTGATCACACCTATGACCTACTGAATGCAGGACGGATGATCCATCAGCATAATGAAGAAAAGTACCCCGTAATTTATAGTATTAACGGAAGAAAGGATGATGCGATGGGGTGGACAGAAAAACCGATATGGTATGATTCGGTTGAAAATAATCATCTGGGAGGATTTTACTTTTTCGATAATCGGGATCATACCGGGCTTAATAGATTCTGGTCAAGCAACAACTATGATATGTTTCGCTATTACCGGAATGTATCGTATCCTGCTTTTTCTTATTGTAATGTGAATTCAAACCCGGGCAACGGGCATAGTAATAACGGAGATTCGGTAGGCAGCATCAATGGCTTCCTGGATTGGAAGACTACTGCTGCGGATATTACAGATTTACCAACTCAATGGGCCGTTACCATTTTTATGAAGAATCTTAATCAACAATTCGGTGGCATCACCTATTCCCCGGATTCATGTATTGCCAATATTTCCCTCCGCAGGGTTCAGCAATTTTTACCCTTGCCCGGATCTGTATTGAACTGGTCGGTCACTCATAAGGGCCAGCAGGTCCAGAGTGGCAGCCTCACCTATAGTGGCGGGCTGATCACGGTTCCCGGCGTGAAAATTTATGAGGATACTATCATTTTTTCGGTGAGTTCGCTGAATACCTATTATGCCGATGCGGATAATGATGGCTTTGGTAATAAAAATGTCAGCATTGCCGCAGCTGTTAAGCCGGCAGGGTATGTGTCGAACTTTACGGATTGCAATGATGCAAATGCTGCAATCAATCCGGATGCTAATGAAACCTGTAACAGCATTGATGATGATTGCGATGGAATCATAGACGATTCTACCTTTGTCGCTTCTCTTTCACCTTCAGGAACCGTGAGTGCATGCAGTTCTGCTAATGTCAAGTTTATGGCCAATATGGGAACGGGCTTAAGCTATAAGTGGTATAAGGATGGCATCATCATTCCAGGCGAAACGACCAGGAATTATAAAACAAACGGATCTGAAAGCGGCACTTATCAGGTGAAAGAAACCAATTTAAGTGGTTGTATTGCGCGGTCTCCTATAGCAAATTTAACCAGAATTGAAAATCCACTTGCGAAAATAAATGTGACGGGTGACCTCAACATATGTTTAACCGGCACAGTGCAATTAAAAGCAAAAAATGGCACCGGCATTTCATGGCAGTGGAATAAGAACGGGATAATCATCAGCGGGGCAACCAAGCAAAAATATAATGCTACAGCGGTGGGTAATTACACCGTCAAAGTTACCAGTGCCTCCGGATGCACCAATACTTCTGATCCTGTAACAGTTTTTATTTCCTGCCGCCAGTCAAACCTGCTCGCTTCACAAGCTTTTGAAGCTCATATATATCCTAACCCGGCTCAGGATCATCTGCTGATTCAGATGAATAATGCCGGGAACGGGAATTTGCAGCTTGATTTAATGAATTTACTCGGCCAAAAGCTTATCTCGAAAATGGTCAACATTGATTCAGATGATTCTTCAATTGAGTTATCATTAATAGGAATACCTGACGGAATGTATTTCCTGAAAACAGAAATGAATGGAGTTTCTATTGTAACTGCTGTAGTCATAAAAAATGAATAATGAACACCAGTTTCCCATAGCCATTAGGGGTTTGCCAGCGATTAATTACACCTTGCCTGTGCTTAACAATTTCGATGACTGTACAATCCTGGAATATTTCTGCTGTACAAAATTCAACCGGTTAGTTTCAAACTGAAATAACTTCCCGGCGTTATTGATATCTAAACACATTTCGCCATGAATGGTGATGCACCGGAAGTCACTGATATTATTACAGATGAAATAAATAAGCAGAAAGTTTGTTTTGAAGACCTGGGACTGTTGGATTATAAATCCGCCTGGGAATACCAGGAAAAGCTTTTCAATGAAGTCATTCAGCGCAAGCTTGAATATCGGAATAATAATCAGGAGAATTTTAATCAGCATCATCATCTTCTTTTTTGTGAGCATCCTAATGTATACACGCTTGGTAAGAGCGGCTCGATAAAAAACCTGCTTGTAAACCAGGATTTGCTGAATGAAAAAAAAATCTCTTTTTTCAAAATCAACCGCGGCGGAGACATTACTTATCACGGGCCGGGGCAAATAGTGGGTTATCCAATCCTGGATCTGGATTTTTTTTTCAGTGATATTGGAAAATATTTACGGCTGTTGGAAGAGGCGGTAATTCTGACTCTTAAGGATTATGAAATTACTGCATCACGTTCACCGGGTCAGACCGGAGTCTGGATTGATTCCCAAAGCCCTTCCCGCGCAAGAAAAATCTGTGCGATAGGTGTGCGCTGCAGCCGCTGGGTAACCATGCATGGATTTGCATTTAATGTCAACACTGATCTCAGTTATTTTGATTTCATCATTCCCTGTGGAATTGAGAATAAGAGTGTGACAAGCATGAAAAAGGAATTGAAAAGGGAGATGAATATGGAAGAAGTAAAAGTGAAGCTCAGAAATCATTTTGCAACATTGTTTGATTGTGAACTCTTGCATTATTAAATTGTTTGAGTTAATGAAAAAAAATTTGTATGATCAAGGATATTATCATAGAAAAAGTAACGGATGTAGCTGTCGCTGTAATTCCCGAAGAGGTAAGCGGTGAAACAGAATGGAGTGTTTATCTGATGAACCTGAAAACAGATTCTATTGCTGGTGTGCTTATCAGTTCGAAAGGCTATGGTAATGTGGATGGAAGGGATGTAAAAACCTCCACTTTGCGGCAATTCTGGGAAAAGATAGAGGGACAGAATTTTGTCAAAGTGGAGTTGATTGATCAAAAGCTATTCGGAATCACCAATGAATTTTGGGTAAGCTTCTGGCACAGCGGAGTGCTCTTTGATAAGAGGTATGTATTTGTAACTGAAAGCATCGTAGAGAATAATTTTACTCCTGTGCCGCTCATTGGCAAGTGCGGTGTGATGATCAGATAAATTCCAAATAAGCGTTACAAGAATTCCTTCAATTCAATTCATCTATTGCCCTCAGGAATATTCTCTTTAATGCCTGCTGATCATTAATTTGCCTAAATGGATATTGTACCAGGTGACCGTGAGGAGAAGTTAAGCGATGCATTTTCAAAATCAATACCGGGAGATACTGACGGGGAATTGATTTCAGAAATTACGGCTGAACCCTCGGGAGGGGAGGAAGAGCTTTTCGAGCATTATCGCTTCGTGGTTGATAAAGGACAAGAATCCATTCGCATTGATAAATATCTGATAAGCAGGATTCATGGAGTGAGCCGAAACAAAATCCAGCTGGCTGCGGAAGATGAATCAATTTTAGTAAATGGCAACCCGGTAAAATCGAATTACAAAGTCAGGCCGCTTGATGAAATTGTGGTCATGCTGCCGGAGCCAAGGAGGGTGTTTGAAACGCTCCCTGAAAATATTCCATTGAATATTGTTTATGAAGATGATGATCTGGCAGTTGTGAATAAGCCCCCTGGTCTTGTGGTGCATCCCGGTGCAGGAAATTACACCGGCACATTGGTGAATGCCTTGCTTTACCATTTTCAAAATTATTCCACCGCCGGTAGCTCCACAGAAAATGTTCAATTAATTCTGCCGGCGATTCCTGCGACTCGTGCCGGACTTGTTCATCGTATTGATAAGAATACCAGCGGTCTTCTTGTGGTGGCTAAAAATGAACGCTCCCTTAATTTTCTTGCAACCCAGTTTTCCAGCCATACCATTACACGCACTTACAATGCACTGGTATGGGGTGATTTTAAGAATGACGAGGGAACGATTTCAGGCAACATTGGCAGAAGTCCAAAGAACCGGAAGGTAATGGATGTTTATCCCGGAGGTGAGCATGGAAAGGAAGCAATAACACACTATAAAGTAATTGATCGGTTTACCTATGTAACTTTAGTAGAATGCACTCTGGAAACCGGACGGACTCACCAGATTCGTACCCACATGAAATTTATCGGGCATCCGCTGTTTAATGATGAAACTTATGGTGGTAATAAGATTTTAAAAGGGACGGTGTACACCCGGTATAAGCAATTTGTAGAAAACTGCTTTGCGCTGCTTCCGCGACAGGCTTTGCATGCTAAATCACTCGGATTTATACATCCTTCAACAGGCAAACAGGTGTTTTTTGATTCCCAGCTTCCAGAAGATATGGTGAATGTAATTGCGAAATGGAGAACCTATGTGAAGCGCTGACAAGATGATTCAATTCCTTAGCATCTCAGCTTTACATTTTAATATTTCTTTAATCCAATGGACAGTGAAATCCACTTGTGCAAAACCGGAGCTCAAATCTTGAAACATCAGATTTAAGATCGCGTAAATTCTATCAAACAAACACACTCATACATGAAACGTTAAGAGGGTGTCCGGTTGAAGATTGCAGGGAAAAGCTCATGATTAAGGATGTAATCTACAAAAGTTTATATAATTGAAAGTACCAGAACAAGTCCATTGGCTTGTATGAATAAGTGCACAAAATGGCTTACGAATTAGAGAGGGAGATCCATCCGGCCATGGGTGGATTCATAGCGAGCATCTGATAGTACTATCAGTAGGGTTTATTTTGATACACCGTAGTTTGCTTGAAGTCAACGGGCTGTATTTCATTTTTGTGCCCCAGGTAGGTCCACACAATTGCATTTGTGTTCTGATCCACCACGCGATTCAGATCCTTCAGAGTTACAGCATTCACTTTGGTTGTAAATTCTTCAAAGCCTTTAACATTGCCCCTTACAGCCCATCGCCCGATTGCAAGCGACTGGGATGCTGAGGTTTCCAGTCCCATCAGGTATGTAGTTAAAAACTCCTGCTTCTTGTTAGCCAGCTCGTCCTGTGAAAATCCATTTTTCTTAAATTCGTTCAGCATTTCAGTGATCACCTCAATTACTTTTTTCGGTGAGTCTGAGGTAGCATAAACCGCACTGTAGGGCGAGGTAATAGCATCGGTATTTACATAGCTGCGTGGTGAATAAGATAAACCGCGCCGGGTACGTACCTCAACAAACATGTGGCTGTTGATGATGTTCATAGCCACAAGCATGGGAATGCCATCCTTTGAGGTCATGGATGGTGAGGTCATTAACCCGATAATGTAATTAGTTGCAATGTCCCGTTCCACAATGTTTTGAGTACCCTGCGTGATTGTTACGTTGGCATTCATTTTTGCGGGAGTGCCTGCAGGAAGCTTTGCAAGTGTTGCCTTTACCTTTGAAATCACTTCATCTTCTGTTAAATCTCCCACTACTATAAGAAAACATTTCCCGGAAGTGATAGTGTTTTTATAATACTGTTTTGTAACGTCAGGGGTAAATCTCTCAAGTGATGAAGCGGATCCGTTAGGATTTCTTTCATAGCCCCTTCCCTTAAAAACAAAACTCATTGCTGTATCATTTAAAAAAGCATCGGGATCTGATTCGCGCTGTCTTGCATCGCTCACCATCTGATCTTTGATAAGGACAAACTCGTTAGCTTCAAAAGCAGGATGCATCACCGCATCGGCAAAAAGATCCCAGGATTTCTCCCAGAAGGGCTTAATGCAGTTCATTTCCATCTGGCTGTAATCAAGTGAGGATGAAGAACCGAAGCTGGTGCCGATTTTTTCCGCCTCGGTTTTAAATTGTGTTTTATTTTTTGAAACGGTTCCGCCATTCATGGCAACACTCAGTGCAAGTGCCTCGATGCCCTGCTGACTGCCAGTATAATTTGATGTTCCGCCCGGCACAAACAATCGTGTGCTGATCACCTGTTTCGAAGTTGGCTTGAAATAAACTTTAAAACCATCAACATTGAGCTCTTTGATGGTTTGCGAAAATGAAGCCGTGCTTATTACCAGCATTGAAGCGATGGTAATGATGCTTTTGAGTGTTTTTTTTCTCACGTATAAAAATTTACGGTTTATTATTGAAAAAGGTTGCTAAAATCTGTGATGCCCATTTGTTCCTTCATGGCCGGCGAAAGCAGGACGCCGGCAACCATGGGCTTGCCCTTGATGTACTTCACCACGAAATTTTTGAGATCAGCCCGTGTCACTTTTTTTAAATTATCATTGTAAGTGGTAAAGTAATCAATGGAGGCGGATGCCCACCATAATGAGATGGTGTGGACATACTGTGATGTTTTTTCCGAGTCATAGGTATTGGAAATGATTAATTGATTTTTAGCTGTTTCAATCATTTCATCTGTAAAATACCCGTCGCTATCCCACTGGCTTATCTGTTTCATCACTGTTTTCATGCACTCTTTGATCTTCGCCGGGTTCGGCACTACAAATAATAGGATTGGCCCGGCATATTTTTGAGTTTGATAGCCAAACTGTACCTGGTATGCGAGACCGCTGTCAACAAGCTGCTGCTGAAAAGGCGACGCTGTTTGAGAAATAATAAATGCAAACACATCAGCGGCATAGGTGGAATTGATGTCATTACGGGTATCCGGTCCGCGCCATCCCATATCTACAATCGGAATTTTTGCATTAGGACTGATGGAAATAAAGGCTTCATCCTTTGTGAGAGACTTGAATTCAGGAATCGGAAATTTCTGCAGCGGATCCCAGCCTGATGACTGCCAGTCGCCATAGATGGCTTTTACCTTTTCAAATATGTCTTCGTGTTTTACATCGCCGGCAACTGAGAGGAGCGTGTTATTGGGGTAATAATATTTATTCTGAATCGCATGCATTTTTTCTGGTGTGGCGGAAAGAATAATCTCATGAAGCCCGATAGGATTTTTTCTTGTGAAAAGGTCACCCCACATGTGGCGGTCAAAATCCTGAATCAATGCAAATGCGGGATTGGATTCATTCCTCTGGAATTCACCATCCACCACGGGGTTCTCCTTCTTCATTTCTTCAGTTAGAAATAGAGGATAGCGAATGGCGCTGTTCATGAACCGCAACCCATCATCGAGCTTATCCTTATTGAGGGTAATGAAATAATTCACACGCTCGGTACTGGTGGTTCCGTTTGCGCTGGGTCCAAGTGTAATGCCAAGCTGGCTGAGGCGGTTGAGGTATTCCTCCTGTGATGGTATATCCTTATTCGCCTTGAAGAACATGTGCTCATACAGATGCGACAATCCATTGTAGAGTGAGTCTTCAGTGAAGGAGCCATTGTGCACCGCGATCTCAATGGTGGCAAGGGGAACACTGTTGTCTTCAATAACGAGAATCTGCAACCCGTTATCAAGCGTCTTCATAAAAAAATTTGACGGCAAATGATTTTGTGCTAAAGCAATATTTATACAAGAAAGAAATAAGAACAAAGTGAGTGAATATTTCATCTATGGCAATTTTTAAGTGCGGCAAAACTAAAAACAATCGGAGTGTTTGCTTACTATTAAGGTCGAAGAAAAATTTAATCTGGTCTAATAAGCTGTTTGGAATTCAATCCGAAATTAGGTTACCCTTAGACAAGTTCAAGGTGCCCTTCGACAAGTTCAGGGTGACCCCTCTGTGCGAGCCAGGTTGAGCTCGTCAAATATTAAATTTTCAAGTTTCTATCAATTTCCAAACAGCTTCTAAAGAACCGGGTGGGCAGGAGCTCAATTTACTAATGCGAAAGAAAACTTTAGCCGCAGGTGATTCTGTGAGAAATGCATTAAAGATTTTTCAGGGCTAGTTCCACATTGTTTTCAATACGCTCCATCACATTTTCAATTTCCGGCTTCTCAAATTTCTTTCCGGTCACCTTTTCATAAAGTTCAATGTAACGATCAGAAATGGTGCTCAGCCACTGATCATCCATCTCAGGAACAGCCTGCCCTTCCTTACCCATAAAATTATTTTCAATAAGCCACTCGCGAACAAACTCTTTTGAAAGTTGCTTCTGCGGCTCTCCCTTTTGCTGCCTGTCTTCATAGCCTTCGGCATAAAAATACCGTGATGAATCAGGAGTATGCACCTCATCAATCAGATAGATGGTGGTGGTTCCTATTCTCAGGATCTCATCCACTTCGCCAAACTCATATTTGGTATCAACAAGTATTAATCCGCGTGATTTTGCATATTTGCTTCCGAAGTCAAAGAGCTTGCGCGTGTAGTCTTCCAGCTGCTCATACTTTTCTTTTATTACCAGCCCTTTTTCGATAATTTCTTCGCGCGATAAATCGAGGTCATGTCCTTCTTCAGCTTTAGAAGTAGGTGTGATGATCGGTTCAGGGAATTTATCATTCTCCTTCATTCCTTCGGGCATGGGAATACCGCATATAGTGCGTTTCCCGCTTTTATATTCACGCCACGCATGCCCGCTCAGGTAACCCCGGATCACCATTTCCACTTTAAAGGGATTGCATTTTTTCCCAATGGTAACATTCGGATCCGGCACTGCGATCACCCAGTTAGGGACTATGTGCTTTG
>JBDSEA010000058.1:0-8705 GCA_039920305.1 Chitinophagales bacterium | reverse complement strand
TATTTCAATTACGTAATTAATATTAAACGGGTTTTATTTTCAGCAGTATCACCACATGGTCAAAACCCAGTCTATCAGAACAATTCCTTAATAAGCTGTTTGGAAATTAATAGTAACTTGAAAATTTAATGTCGACAGGCTCAAATATCAAGCTGTTTTTTCCGCCTTCTCATAAAATTTATCAATTTCCTGTTGAATATCTATCGTAAATTTTATTGATGTTGCGATCCTGCAATAGGTTTCAGCATCAGTCATGTGCCTGCCTTTGCGGTCTTTCAGGAATTTCTCCATTACCTGGTAGCCGCCGATTTGATAATTCCAAACTTCAGGAATGATGCCTTCGAAATATTTTTTTGGATTGATGAAGACATTTTCTTTTCCGTCGTAAGCAACTTTCTCAATCATATCTTCTCCTGAACCTCTGAATTTGGCAATGGGTTTTGAAAGCGATTTATGTTTGAGCAAATGAAGCTGGATGAGTTCTTCACCAAGCGCTGCGAGGTGCTGAAACAGCTTGTACTCTTTTGTGAAAGGAATTCTTGGAAAATCAATCTTGAGGAACTCAGCGTATTTCTCCCGGTAAATGTTGCTGTAGAGAATGGCGTAGATGTAATAAAAAATTTCTTCAGGACCTGGCTTTCTGCCGAATGCTTTTTCAAATTTTTGAAAAACTTCTTTTGCGATGTTGGGTATTCTGTTCTTTGAATCATAAGCCACCTCAGGTTCCACGAGCATCATGGTTTGGATGCCACGATCTTTCTTTTTGGCATCAGAGGGTTTGTAGAGGTAGAGCGGGAAGAACAATTCACCTCCGCGATTTAGAGGCAAATTTTATTTAGTATGCCTGAATCTTCAAACCTGCATATTTTAATGCAGGCATACAGATGCAGACCAAAGAAAGCAACTTTCGCAATAGTTATTGTTACTTTTGGAATCGTCCTTTTTCCCTGCCAGCCGCTTGTTCAATACAGAAAATGGAGCATAAAAAAATCTTTCTCTTAATTGATGATGATATTGACGACCGTGATTTTTTCATAGATGCCGTAATGGATATTGATCCATCAGCGGAATGCCTGGTAGCCAATGACGGAAAAGAGGCCCTGGATAAATTGCGGAATGAAATAAATCCTTTGCCTGATGTGATTTTACTTGACATGAATATGCCCGGTATGGATGGCAAAACCTGCCTCACTGAATTAAAGAAGGATCACCGGCTTAAAGATATTCCGGTGATAATGTTTACAACATCTGACAGCCAGAATGATATTGATGTGACCCGTGAACTGGGCGCAGCATATTTTCTTACCAAGCCTTCAGACTTTCAAAAGCTTCGGAAGGAAATTATATATATTATGAATTCGCACTGGCCTCAACAGCCGGGAAGGTAACCGTGCTGACTTCACCTGCCATTCGCCGGATATAATCATCCATTGCCCGCATAAGCTAAGAGTGTATTTCAGCATACATTCACATCATGAAACTTCGCATATATACATGAGACTCCAGAATAAAAATCTTTTCCCGAAAACACTAACCGGCATTGACGGGCTCGATGAGATTACCGGAGGAGGGATTCCTACCGGACGCTCTACGCTTATATGCGGCAGTGCAGGATGCGGTAAAACCATATTTGCAATTCAGTTTCTTGTAAAGGGAATTGTTGAATACAATGAGCCGGGTGTGTTTATGAGCTTTGAAGAGACCACCAGAGATCTATCACAGAATGTAAGGTCACTCGGCTATGACCTTGATCAATTAATTGCCGATAAAAGATTAAAAGTGGATCATGTTCACATTGAAAAATCAGAAATAGAAGAAACGGGCGAGTATGATCTGGAAGCTATATTTATAAGGCTGAATTATGCCATTGATTCCGTTGGAGCAAAAAGGGTGGTGCTGGATACCATTGAAACCTTATTCGGGGGTATGGAAAATGAAGCTGTGCTTCGCTCAGAAATACGCAGGCTTTTCCAATGGTTGAAAAATAAGGGGGTGACTGCCATTATCACAGGTGAGCGGGGTGATAGCTCATTGACCAGGCAGGGCCTGGAAGAATATGTGTCGGACTGCGTGATATTATTGGATTTCCGGGTGATCGAGCAGATAGCCACGCGCCGATTAAGGATCGTTAAGTACAGGGGATCTGTACATGGCACAAACGAATACCCGTTTCTTATTGATGAAACCGGCATTTCTGTGCTGCCCATCACCTCTTTAAAGTTAGATCACAAAAGTTCGAATGAGATCATTTCTACCGGCTTGCCGGCACTGGATAAACTATTTACACGAGGCGGTGTATTCAGGGGCAGCAGCATCCTTATAACGGGGTCTGCGGGTACGGCTAAAACCACACTGGCAACCTTTTTTGCACTCAGCAGTTGCAAGCGCAAGGAACGGGTTTTATTTTTTTCATTTGAAGAATCACCCGATCAGCTCGTAAAAAACATGCTGTCGGTGGGTATTAATCTAAAGCCACACATAAAGTCAAAGCTTTTACTGATTCATGCTTCCCGACCTTCCCTTCAGGGGCTTGAAATGCATCTTTTAATGCTGCATAAGCTGATTGTTGAGTTTAACCCCAAAACTGTGATTGTTGACCCGATCAGCAGCCTCGTTACCATTGGCAGCAGCAATGAAGTAAGGGCGATGCTTGTGAGGCTGATGGATATGCTGAAAGTAAATCAGATAAGCGCTGTGTTTACCTCCCTCACACATCCCCATTTAACAGAATATAAGGACTTAACAGTGGATGCTGTTTCTTCTCTTGCGGATACCTGGATCAGGGTAAGAAATGAAGAATATAATGGAAACCGCGAACGTCACCTTTGGATTGTTAAATCACGCGGTACCGGACACTCGAACTTGCTTTGGGATTTTATCATTACTGATAAGGGGATAGAATTACACAATGTGAAGAAAGTTTTGAATGATACGATACACATAGTATCTGATCCTAAAATAAAAATGAAGTTAAAAAGAGAAGATAAACGAAACAAAAAGTGATAAAATAAGTACCATTAACCTAGCCTGAACTACGAATTGCACACACTTATGACAAAAGATAAAAAATGGGAACTAAGGTTGTATGTAGCAGGGCAAACACCTAAATCTATACTTGCGCTGAAGAATATCACAAAATATTGCAAGGAGCATTTGGACGGTCAGTACACTATTGAAGTCATTGACTTAATGAAAAATCCCCAGCTGGCGGAGGGCGACCAGATTTTTGCCATACCTACTCTTGTACGCAAGTTTCCTGAGCCTATACGCAAAATCATCGGAGACCTTTCAAACGAAGAGCGGGTATTGGTGGGTTTAAATGTTCGACCGATAGTTAAAAAATAAGCGGGCTAATGAAACAGAAAAATAGTCCTAAGCTTATTGTTGAAGGCAGGCTGATTTTGCATTTATATGTATCGGGCATGTCGCAAAAATCAATGCAGGCCATTGAAAATATAAAAACGCTTTGCGACGAGCATCTTCAAGAGGCCTTTGAACTGAACATCATTGACATCTATAAAAATCCTGAAATGGCAGAAGAGCAACAAATTGTTTTCAGTCCATCACTCATCAGGCTCTTTCCGAACCCAAAAAAAATATTGATTGGTAATTTGTCAGACACTGATAAGGTGATTAAAGCGCTAGGGATTAGTTTCAATCATGAGTAATGATTAGAGAATCAACGGAAATTCTTTTATCAAAGATTGAAGAGCTTGAAAACCGCCTGGCTGAATCAGAGCAGCTGATCGAAGCAATAAAAGCCGGCGAGGTAGATGCATTTGCCATTAAAGCCAATGACAAATCAGAAGTTTACACACTGCAAAGCGGTGACTATGCTTACCGGGTTTTAATAGAAGAATTTGGTGAGGGTGCATTAAATTTAACTGAGGATGGCTTAATAGTATATTCCAATCCTTATTTTTTTGAATTATTGAATCTGCAGTATGAGCAGGTGGTCGGGACTTCAATCTTTGATTTTATTCATAATGACTCCCACAAAAAATTCAATGAGCTTTTAATTAATTCTTTGAAAGGAAGAAGTAAAGGAGAAATTAATTTAGCAGTAAAGGATAAAAAGATTCCGGTTTATATTTCCCTCACATCGTTGCAGCCGGCATTGCCTACTGTCGGACTGATAATAAGTGATCTTACTGAAAAGAAAAACAACGAACAAATCATTGCCGACTATCAGCTGAATCTGCAAAAAGCCTATGAAGCATTATTGAATAAGAACCGTGACCTTGAACAGCAGATACTTAATGAGTTTTCAGAAAGCTTTTCCGAATATAAAACTGGTGCTGATTTTTTTAATTCCCTGGTTCAGGACGTAGCAGATAAAACCAAGATTGATTTTGTTTTTCTGGGTGAGCTTATAGAAATCAATTCACACGAGTTTGAAATAAAAACATTTGCAATAACCGCTTTTGGCAAACCCGCCAAAAATATCCGATATCCTTTGCCAGGCGGACCCTGTGAGCAGGTAATAAAGGGGAAACTTTATTCATACCCTGAGCAATGCATGTTCACGTTTCCAAAAAATCCAACACTTATGGAGTTTAAAGTGGAGGGATATATTGGATATCCATTATTTGATATCGCAGGCAAACCCATCGGTCTTATTGCTGTGATGCATCAAAAAAAGATAACAGAGGTTGATTATATTCAATCTCTTCTTAAAATCGCGGCAAAGAGAACGGAGATTGAATTAGAGCGGATAAAAAATGAAGAAAAGTTAGCGTCAAAAAACAAAGAGCTGTTAAGAACGAATAAGGAACTCATTGATACAAAGAATTTTTTGAATGCTATTCTGGAAAGCTCCAACAATGGCATTCTGTCCTATCACACCATAAGGGAAAATAATAAAATTATTGATTTTGAAATAAGATATGCCAATGATATTGCAATAGAACAGATCAATCTGCCGAAAGAAGAAGTTATTGGGAAAAGGTATTTAACCATTCTGCCGCTTTTCGAAAAACTGGGTTTATTCCACCGTGCTGTAAGAGTGGTGGAAACAGGAATCAGCGAGACGCACGAAACCAATTCTCCGAATTTTCCTGACCGATGCTTCATGGTGCATTATTCACCGCTTGATGAAGGTGTAACCGCCACCATGGTTGATATCACTGAACAAAAAAAACAGGCTAAACAACTGCAGGAAAAAAATCTGGAACTGCAACGCTCAAATACTGAGCTTGCCTCCTTTAGCTATATCGCTTCCCACGATTTGCAGGAACCCTTGCGAAAAATTCAAACCTTTTCAAATCGCATACTTGATAAAGACTTTGAAAATTTATCTGTCAAAACACGGGATTATTTTCAGCGCATCATTGCAGCATCCACGCGCATGCAGAGCTTAATTGAGGCCCTGCTAAATTATTCCCGTACCAACACTTCTGAAATAATTTTCAAAACAACTGATCTGAATGAATTGCTTGAAGAGGTAAAGCACAACCTGCGCGAAGTGATAGAAGAGAACCACGTGAGTATTGAATCATCCACTCTTCCAGCATTAGACATTATTCCGCTTCAGTTCAATCAACTCTTTACGAATATCATCGGCAATGCAATAAAATACAGAAGGACGGATGTAAACTTGCTTATCAGGTTCGATGCTCAGGAAGTACCTGCTGCCGAAATACCCTTTAAGGAAGCCTTTATGAATGCTCATTACTGTCAAATCAATATAACAGATAATGGTATTGGCTTTGAGCCTCAATATGCAGAAAGGATTTTTGAGCTTTTTCAGCGGCTTCATGTAAAAACTGAATATGAAGGCACAGGGATTGGGCTCGCAATATGCAAGAAGATCATTCAAAATCACGGTGGATTTATTAAAGCAACAGGACAGCCTGGTATCGGGTCAACATTCAGCCTTTATCTGCCGCTAAACAATTAAAGGTTGTTTCATATCAATTACACCAGAATGATTTAGCTGTTTCCTGTGTACCGAGGAAATTCTTTAATGTCTGATTTTCTTATTCAACGACTAATTTGCTAAAGAAATGTTTTTCACCAATTGTGAGTGCCAGCATGTAGAATCCTTCATTGATACCGCTTAAATTCAAGACTTGCGAGTACGGACCTTTCATCTGATATCCAATTGACCACGCTCCCATTTCTTTACCCATTAAATCCCTGATAGAAATGATAACAGCTGCTTCGTCATTCAGGGAGTAGTTTAAAGTAACGGATTTTGAAGCAGGATTCGGGAAAAGACTGATTTCATTTTCGGTAACTTGTCCAACATGACCCATCTTCATCACACTTCCCTGAATATGAACAATCTTTGCTATGGAAGGAATATCATCCACCATTACAAACAACATGTAATACCCATCCGGCAGGATCACCGAATCCGAAGGAAGCGCTGCGGTTAACTCATTACCGTTTTTTGTGAAAGCCAGATCTATATACCTGTTATTCCCCGAGTTCATGAAATGAGTATTAAGAGCATTTGACATAAGGATTACTGACGTGGGCGATTTTGTCCTGGACACTTTGAAATTAAATGAAGCTCCTCTTGCCAGATCCTCGGAAGAAAGATTCTTTATTACCGGGCGGATGCCCCGCAGTAAATAAGGGGGTGTGAAGGCTTCGATTACGCTGAACGCCGGCTCGTTACCCGGAGATCCCTCACCACCCACTGCAATGATTCTTCCATCGGGTACAAGGGTGGTGATAGCATGATACTCACGCGAATAATTCATGGCATCCACTCTTCTCCAGTTTCCTGAATAGGGGTCGTACTGATCCGTAATATTCATGTAGCCATACTGATTTGTGGGGGTAGGATCAGATGCTTCCTCCTTATATCCTGCAATCACAAATATCTTTTTATTGGGGGTGAGCACCGTTTTTGCCCTTGACCGAACCGGGGAAAAATTGTTTCCGAGTGCCCATGAGTCATTAAGCGGATTATAGAACTCAACCATATTGCCTGGATTCGGGGTAAATGATTTGAACCCGACTGCAACTGCGCGGCCTTCGGGCAATAATACCAGTTCATGATCCGCGTGATCACCATTTGCCATACGGTTACCCTGCACGAAATCATCTGCGAGGTTCCATTGACCGGTAGCAGGATCAAAAAGCTGCGGCGGACGATGAGTCATTAAAACTTTACCGGAGTAAAGCAAAACCAACGGTGATACTTCGTTCCCAATCGCGAGGTTGTCCACCCATTGTGAGGTGCCTGTCTCCGGATCATAAATTTCAGAAGTATTTGTCCTTACCGGGTTATTCAAGCCTCCGCCTCCTGCAATTAATATTTTATTATCCGGAAGTTTTGTTACAGTTGGGTACCAGCGGTAATCCAGCATGTTTGGCTGATCCTGCCAGATATCATTCACCGGATCATAGGTCTTTACAAGGCGAGTCCCCGGTCCATAAAAATCCTGGTCTGCACCGCCTATAAAAATAACATTGCCATCCGGAAGCAATACCGGCCCCACGCAACCCTGCACATTATCATCACCGGTTATTAAGATGGTGTGATTTGTTGAAGGATTAAATTTGAATGGATCCTTCGAATTATGACAATAAAAGATTTTACCGTCAGGAAGCAGCACTCCTAAATTTGTACCGCCCAGGGGCTCGGGGGACTGCACAATCACATCCCAGCTTCCGGGCTGCGATTCAGCATCAAGTGTGAAATTTAATGCTGAAATGCTGCCTGAGACAATGAGTGAAACTTCTTCATATTCCTTTCCCAATGCTGCCACGCCAAGAGTATAATTTCCGGGAGCCACGCTGCTGAAATTGTATTTTCCGGTTGTTGTTGTCCTTCGCTCAAAAAAGACGGTGGTGTCGCTGTTAAATAATGTTACTCTCGCATTTACAATGGGTATTCCTGCACCATCCTTTACCCTTCCCTTTACAGAATATTGGCTGTAAAGGTTAGATGCACTCAGCATCATCAGAATAATGAGTAAACTTTTCATGGTTTTTATATTGAAGTTTGAAATAAAATGCCGGCTAATCCTGTTTTTGAACAGCTATTTTGATTACATAAAAATTCTGATCCACAGACAACTTTAAAAAGTAAACACCAAAACTTAAATTGTCTTCACTAAAAAATTGGGTGTGAGCACCCGCTTCTTCAAAATGGTTTTGCAGCGACATGATTATTCTTCCTGCCAAATCAAAAAATTCAATTTTCACCTCTGCAGGATTTGCAAGCTCATAATTAACTGTAAAGGCATCACTGAAAGGATTGGGATACGCGAACAGGTTTATACCCTCATTAGCCATCCCTGCCGGAAGTGCTATTGTTAAGTCCTCATTGTGATCCGCAATATGAAATTCTGAGTGATGATAAATGGTATGACAAGTGTGCGATGTGCACCCCGTGGTGGTATCAGTGATGTACAGGCAAACAGTATGATGTCCTGAATGGTTGTAATGGTGAAAAGGATCTTCGTCGGCAGAAGAAGTGCCGTCGCCAAAAGTCCAATCATATACCGTATGGGCCGTAGTACCGGTTGATGTATTTGTAAACTGAATGCCGTTGCCGGTAGAATCAGTGTGAAAGGTAAAGGATGCATGACAAGAGTCTGAAGGAAAATGAACTGTTACATCATGGCAGTAAGTACTTGTGCAGATTTCATGAATATCGGTAATGGTAAGACAAACATGATACGTACCCTCATGATCATAGGTATGAGAAGGATTTTGCTGATCAGAAGTATGACCATCGCCAAAAT
>JBDSEA010000057.1:0-13470 GCA_039920305.1 Chitinophagales bacterium | reverse complement strand
ATATGCTGTAGGTCCATTTGATTCGGCAGGTAGTGTAGAAGCTGATAATATTGCGGTTTGGGATGGAAATAAATGGTGTGGCTTTGGAGGAACATTCAACAATAGCGGATCAGCCGCTGCATTCTATCATGACACATTGTACATCGGCGGGGGATTTACAAAAATAGACGATGACTCCATCTACTACATTGCAAAGCTCTCAGCAGGTAAAACGACAGACACTTGTGGCAGCCCCGTAGGAATTTCAGAAGTAAATAACAGTGACTCGTATTTCTCTATTTTTCCTAACCCATCTTCTGATGAATTTACTATAACTGCATCGGAGAAGGGACTGCTGAGAATCACAAATGAATTAGGACAACTTATTCAATCATTCTCAGTTGATAAGAAACAACTGAAAATTTCAATTTCCAGGTATCCTTCCGGCAATTACTTCCTGAGTTTTCACACGAGCAAGAGTCTTCAGGCAAAAAAACTTTTCATTCAACATTGAGATGCTCTTATTACGGCAAGAGATAAAGCTTGCCATTACAACCGGGATTGTGAGTGGGTGTTTCTCTTCAGGGGTAAACTGATCTACTCTTTTTTGAATAATCTTTTATCAAAATTGAATGGCTCTCTCTGGAGAAGCACAATTTTTTTGAAGTCAGGATGGGCAGGGTTAAGAAGGTAATTAAATTCACCCTGTACTACCGCCGATGGAACTTTCATGACAGCAGAGTTATTACGGCTTAAAAACTCAACTTCTTAAGCGTACATTTTTGATACCCCCGAAGTTTATCGCCAACATAATGAAACCTGCCATCTTAAGCAAACTTATTTCTGCAAGCGCTCATTCATTCCTTTCACAGCATCCGCAGTGATATCAAACTGCGGCTGAGCATAGAGAATATCACTTCCCGCAGAGTAGGAAAGCACATAGGTGAATCGGTTATCGCTGTTGTAAGTTTTCAGATAGGAGTCAAGTGAGTCCTTGAGCTCGATATTGAATTTCTCAAGCTGATTCTGGAAATCAGCCTGCAGAGCGGTCTGCAGTTGCTGGATCTCTGCCTGCTGCTTCTGAAGTTTTTCCTGGATTGCCTGCAGCTGGGTTTCAGTCATGGTGGCAGCCTGTTGCTGCGCAGAGGTATAGTCATTCTGAAAGGCAGTGACCTTTTTATTTAAGACTGCTTCGGATTGCTGCTGCTTTGCTTCCAGTTCTTTTTTCTTGCTGGCAAACAAGGCATAATTGTTTTCAAGAGAATCAACATTTACATAAGCAATCCGAAGCTCGTTTGAGCTGTCAGCATGCGCCTCAGCTGCATTGCCGGATAAATTTTTCTTTTCGTCATTCTCAGCTCTTTCTTTCTTTTCAGCAAAAACATAAAAGAACAGAAAAGCGATGATCGCCGTCAAAACCAGGTTCCATACAATCAGCACGGTATTCTTCATATAAGGTTGATTTCACCAAAGGTAGCGTTGGCTTTTTCTTATCCAACCTTTGTTCTCTCAGCAAATTGAACCTTACTGCGATCATTGTATCCAATTCTCTTGCGCGCTCCAAATCCGGATTTCTTCCGCTCACCAAATGAAACATTCTTTCGCTCACCTAACGAAGTCTTGCGGTCACCGAAGGAAACATTATTACGGTCGGATGAACCAGTTCTGTGTGCGCCATATCCGACTTTTTTAGGAGCATCAAAGCTTTCCTTTTCCATATCCCGGCTCATTTCTTTTCCAGTTCCGTTATGCCTGATCACAGCAATTTTTTCAGAAGAGAATCTTTGAATTTCCTTTAACAAGCCTTGCTCTTCCCTGCTGCAGAATGATAATGCCACTCCTGCTGCGCCGGCACGGCCTGTCCGGCCGATCCTGTGGGTATAGGTGTCAGCGCCTTCAGGAAGATCAAAGTTGATAACATGCGAAAGGTCTTTTACATCAATACCGCGTGAGGCAACATCTGTAGCAACAAGCATGTGCACCTTCTTGCTCTTGAAATCGGCAAGCACCCGCTGCCGCTGGCTCTGTGATTTATCTCCGTGGATCGCCTGTGAGCGGATCCCTTTCATGTTCAGCGACTTTACCAGCTTGTCTGCGCCGCGTCGTGTACGTGTGAAGATGAGCGCATGACCAATAGGTTCTGTGCTGATGAGATCGCATAGTAAGCCAGTCTTGTCATTCTTGTCAACCAGGTAAACCTGCTGCTTCACCATCTTAAGCTCATTGAACTCAGGCTTGATGTCAACGCTCGCAGGATTCTTTAACAGGTCATGGGCAAGCTTTTTTATCTGCTGAGGAATGGTTGCAGAGAAAAGCATCGTTTGTCTTTTCACCGGAATCTTTGCAACAATGCGCTTGATGTCAGTGATGAAACCCATATCCAGCATGCGGTCCGCTTCATCGAGCACGAGGAATTCTATGTCATTCAGCTTTACAAATCCCTGCTCCATCAAATCAAGCAAGCGACCGGGAGTTGCAACGATAATGTCAACGCCTTTTCGCAGTGCCATTGTTTGTGTATGCTGTGATACACCTCCGTAGATCACTACGTGGCGCATGCCGAGATTTCTTCCGTAGTCACGAAAGCTGTCACCGATTTGAATCGCAAGCTCACGGGTGGGTGCAAGCACAAGGGTGCGTACACTGCGATGCTGGCTTGGCCGGGTGCTCATAAGGTGCAGCAGCGGTAATGCGAATGCTGCAGTTTTTCCGGTTCCTGTTTGTGCGCTTCCGAAAAGGTCGCGGCCTTCGAGCACAAGAGGTATTGCTTTCAATTGAACTGGTGTGGGTATTGTGTACCCTTTGCTCTTTAGCGCCTGCAAAATGGGCGATGAAAGGTTTAACCCTTCGAATGAATTCATTGTTTTGAATTTTAATAAGTGAAATGCGCAGAGATCGCACCTGCCTTTCAGCATTGAATATTAACTCTGTAAAGTGAGGTGGAGAGATTATACTGCGAAGCATTGATATCGCTTCTTTGGGGCAGGAAAAAAACCCAGCTCTTAAATTCTGCGGCGAAGATATGCGAAAAAAATGACTCCGACTGCATTAAATCATTTATTCACTCAAGAAGCTGTTGAATTCAATCCGGAATTAGGTTCGAAAAGCGCAGGATAACATTGACGCGAGTCAGGTTGAGCCTGTCGTATTAAATTTTAAAGTTTCTAATAGTTTCCAAATAGGTTTTTAAGAAATAACAATTATTGCTGACCAAAAATTTGCCGGAATTAATACTTATTCGAATTGATTTAACCAAATAATCCCTGAGGAAACGTTCTCAACATCAAAATCGAGCATCTGCAAAATGATTTACTGAAACTTCTCTAAAGAATAATGTAATTGGTCATCTATTCTAATGATTGATGAAATGGGAAAAAGTACTTCCATAAATTAAGGATGGAAAACCATGCTCTTAAAAAACAACTTTTCAGCAATCAGGATGAAATGATGAAATGATGAATTGTTGAAATAATTCGGAATGTCCCTCATCTTTATTTTATCTTTCCCTGTACATTAGCGTCATGCAGAAGTACAAGGCAAATGGCAAAACAAACTTGGCGAAAGAACCAATTGAAGAGTTTGTGAATTATAACTATCCAGCTTCATCAAAAATTATTCAGGGAGATTCTCTCGAAATATTATTGAAGATGGAAGATGAGAAATTTGATTTGATCATTACCTCACCGCCATACAACATCGGGAAAGAATATGAGAAGAGACAATCAATCGAGAAATATCTTGCCTGGCAAAAACCAATTCTTGAACAATTAGTCCGAGTGCTTTCTAAGAGGGGGAATATTTGTTGGCAAGTCGGAAACTATGTGGACAAGGGAGAAATTTTCCCTCTAGATATTTATTACTATCCGATGTTTAAAAATCTTGGATTGCAGTTGCGAAACAGAATTATCTGGCATTTTGGTCACGGACTTCATGCATCGAATCGATTCTCGGGCAGGTATGAAACCATTTTATGGTTCACGAAATCTCATGATTACATTTTCAATCTTGACGACGTTCGTGTACCTGCAAAGTATCCGGGAAAAAGACACTTCAAAGGAAAGAAACAAGGACAGGTATCAGGAAATCCCTTAGGAAAAAATCCCTCGGACATTTGGGAAATTGTAGTGAGCGATTGGGAAAATGAATTGTGGAACATCCCAAATGTAAAATCAAATCATCCTGAAAAATCAGAACATCCTTGTCAGTATCCGATTGAGCTGGTTGAGCGGTGTGTGCTTGCCCTTACGATGGAAAACAGTTGGGTACTCGATCCTTTTGCAGGTGTAGGTTCTTCTGTCATTGCAGCTCTCATTCACAACAGGAATGTAATTGGAATTGAGAAAGAAGAAAAGTATTGCAGTATTACAGCAGAACGAATCAAACTCTTACGAAGCGGTAAACTGAAAACCAGGCCCATTAACAAACCTATTCATATACCCTCTCAAAATGATAAAGTAGCTCAAATTCCGCTGGAGTGGTTAACACAAAAAATATGAATATTGCTCAGAAATATTCCCATCTCAATGGGGAAGAGTACTTATGGTATCATCACCGCAAACTGTATACTGAAATTAAAAATGTCATCAAGGGTATCACAGCTGAAAAACATCGAACCAAGGAAAGTAAAGAGAAGAGAAAATTAGGAAAGATGCTATTGAGTCCGGGTGAAATGAATAAAACTTTTGCTGTTGAGTTCGAAAAGTTAGGCTGGTCTGAAAGCAGATACTCATATTATATTACTACCAACCGTCAGTTGATGCAAGAAAGCTTAACCCTCGAAGCAAAAGCTCAAAAAGAATATTTAATAGCCCACGGTGAACAAAATCCCATTTATTCTTACAATCAAACTGATTTTGTGAAAAATAAAGTTGCATTGGAGGTTCAATTTGGAAAATATTCCTTTGTCGCCTATGATCTTTTTGTGAAACACATGATGTTTTTCTCCGGTGGTAAAATTGATTTGGGAATTGAAGTATTACCGACCAAGAAAATGCAGGAACAAATGTCTTCTGGTATAGCATATTTTGAAGGTGAAGTTTACAATGTGTTGCGACATGGAAGAGGGAATCCCCCAGTTCCACTCTTGATTCTGGGAATTGAACCGTGAACTGAAATTAGTAGTATGTAAACCACCCATTGCCTGAACGCCGTGAAAGGTTTATTACCGTTGCTGATTTTTGTGCGGCCTGAGTTGAGCGATACAAGCAACAAAAGTTAAACAGTCATCTAAGCCTCTCAACTCTTTTTCTGATCCATACCCTCCCGTGAAAGCCCGGCAAAGTCCAACAACGAAGATGCCGCCTCAAAAATATGAGACGGCACCCCGGGATTAAAATTTATAAGTGAAAGTGATGTTGTTAATGCTGCACCACAACAGGTTTACTTAAGCTGATGGTATGCGCATCATCTGAGGATATAAGGTAATAAATGCCATTAGCCAGATATGAAATATTCATATTAAAGTTATTGATCCCCGGGCTCAGATTCAGCACTTCACTAAGGAGTGGCTTGCCATATTGATCTACCAGTTGAACCAGGATCTTTTGTTCTTCCCATGCTGAGAATGAATAATTAAATGATGCAGCAGCGGGGTTTGGATAAATTTCATTCAGTATTAAAGCATTTATGCCTCCAGTTTTTAAAGGCTCAAAAGCTTTAATTGTTTGTTTTCCTGCCTTGTTGCTTTGGTTATCCACAACATTGGGCGCGGTAGTAAAAGCAAATATCACCGGATCATTTGTTCCATTGATGGTTACCGTTTTATCTATTGTAGCAGTCGCATTTACGCATACTGTAATTACAAAATAACCCTTATCGCCGGCAGAAATAGTGCGGTTTATACTTAATGAATAGGTATGCGGGGCAGCAAAGGTCGCAGAGATAGAATTCAAAAAAGAGGCGCCATTGAGGTCTGGTGCACTGGCGTTGAAATATACAGATGCTGTGGTAAGGTCATTATTATCATGTGAGCCACTTAGGGTGAAGGTGATATTATTTGCAGTTACCGGCTCAGTTACTACCTCCATTTTTACTGCATATACAATATTGTTTGAGCTTCCCTGCAAAATATTACCTGCGGAGATGGATGTTGAAGTCAGTGTTACATCGGCAGCCTGTATTTTCTGAGCCTTGCCTTTATTGGTCTGCTGGTCGTCAATATTGGGTGCGGTGGTAAACCCGAAAATCACAGGATCCGTACCACCGTTGATTTGCACCGTATGGTTGTCAGTGCCTGTATTGCTGATCGTTACGGTAATAATAAAAAAGCCATGATCACCCGCAGCAATGGTCCTGTTAATTGACAGTGAATAGGTATGCGGGGCAGCAAAGGTCGCAGAGGTAGAATTTAAAAAAGACGCGCCGTTGAGGTCTGCTGCAGTGGCGTTGAAATATACGGATGCCGTAGTAAGGTCATTGTTATCGTGAGTACCTGTAAAGGTAAAAGTGATATTATTCGCGGTAACGGGCTCTGTCACCACAGCCATTTTAACTCCATATACGATCACATTGGTGGTGCCCTGGTTAACGTCAGCAGCAGGTACGGATGTTGAAGTCAGTGTTACGTCGGCAGCCTGTATTTTCTGAGCCTTGCCTTTATTAGATTGAAGGTCATCTAGAACTGGTGAAGTGGTAAATCCGAAAATCACAGGATTTGTATCCCCGTTTATTTGCACCGTATGGTTGTCAGTACCTGTATTGCTGATCGTCACGGTAATAATAAAATAGCCATGATTACCCGCAGCAATGGTTCTGTTAATTGACAGGGAATAGGTATGGGGTGCGGCAAAGGTTGCAGAGGTAGAATTTAAAAAGAGGCGCCATTGAGGTCTGCTGCAGTGGCGTTGAAATATACAGATGTCGTAGTAAGGTCATTGTTATCGTGAGTGCCGCTAAAAGTGAACTTTATATTATTCACAGTAACATCCTGATCCGTTACCTTCATCTTTACAGCATACACAATATGGTTGACAGTACCCTGATTAACATCTGCGGCAGGTACGGAATTAGTGGTAAGCTCTACATGAGCAACAGCATAGGTGTTGGCTATGCTTACTGATAATCCTGCTGCCAGCATTAACAGAAAGTAAATTTTTGTTTTCATATTGTATGGGTTTTTAGGTGAAATGATAACAAATATAATCAAACAGGTAATTCAAAGGCATACAAGTTTTTGAGCGGTTTATAGCATTCAGTGCAGTAAAACAAACAGTTTGTAGCTTGTTTTGCCATCAACTTTTTTTATTTCTGTAATCCCAAGGAATCTGCCGGAGCAACATAAAGCCGCCCTCTTGATTTAGTGTTGATGGTCGCTGCCGGTTATTGAACCGATCGGACATTCTGCAACTTGATTTTGTTTATCCGCCATTACGATCACAATGAGCAGAAACCCGGAAATTCAATTCAATTCTATTCCATTAATAAGGAAATAATTAAGTATTTTTTCTGCCCTTTAGAAATTCAGAACACGCTTAAATCTACAGGTATGAAAACAGGATTAATCTCAGTTGCTGGCGTCCTTTTTTCCTTTCTGCTCATCAATGGTTGTTATGACTCAAATAAAAATTCAGATGATCAGCTTGGTGAAATAGATTTTTCTGTTCACGCCAGCAAAGAAGCACAGCCATTTTTTCAAAAAGGATTGTTGCTGCTTTACAGTTTCGAATATGTGGATGCGGCGGAAAATTTTGTGAAGGCTGAAGAGCTGGATTCAACCTGCGTGATGGCATACTGGGGAGAAGCAATGACGTACAATCATCCGCTCTGGCGCTTCCAGGACTATGAAAAAGGAAATGCAGCCCTAGATAAACTGGGGAAATCACCCGAAGAAAGGCGCTCTAAAGCAGCTTCAGATCTGGAAAAAGATTTTCTTGCAGCAATAGATCAATTGTATGGAAAGGGTGCCAAATCACAGCGTGATAGCGCTTATGCTGCATATCTGGGAGCGATGTACAAGAAATATACGGGTAACAATGAAGTTGCTGCGTTTTATTCTGTTGCCCTTCTTGGTTCGGTGTCGGTTGGAAGAGATGATGCAGTATATGGGCATGCCGCAGAAATTGCTAAGGAAGTTCTTTCACGAAATCCCAATCATCCGGGTGCGCTGCATTACCTTATACACTCATACGATGATCCCGGGCATGCATTACTCGCAATGGATGCCGCAGATAAGTATGCTGTAGTGGCGCCTGCGGCTGGTCATGCATTGCACATGCCGTCTCACATTTATCTCGCTCTTGGAATGTGGGACAAAGTGGTTTCATCCAATGAGGCATCCTGGGCGGCAGCAGTGGCAAGAAAAGAAAACAAGAAACTAACAAATGATGCGCTCGGCTATCATTATTTCCAATGGTTGCAATATGGTTATCTCCAGCAGGACAGAAAAGAGAAAGCAAAAGAATTGCTGGATGAGATGAAAGTGTATTGCGACACGCTTCCATCCATTCGGGCAAGAGAGCATCTGGTATTTATGAAGACGACATATCTTGTTGAAACAGGCGACTGGAACTCTGATGCTTTAAACATCAGTATTGATTTGACTGACATCAACCTTGCAACGCGTGCTATGAATTATTTTGTTGATGGGATGAAGGCATATTACAAAAAGGATGGCCCCGCTCTCTCTGAAATCGTTCTTAAGCTCAGTAGAGAAAGATTAATTGATGCTCAAAAAGCTTCAGCTACGCCAGCAGCATGTTGCATGAGTATGAATAGTAATAAGGCCAGCCTGCTCGATGTGCAGCAGGCAGAAGTAATGGAATCGGAGCTTCGCGCCTTGCATTCCTGGATCGACAAAGACACAACTGAAACAGAAAATTATTTTAAGCAAGCCACATTGCTGGAGAACAGCATCAGCTATTCGTACGGTCCCCCGGTAATTGTAAAGTCCTCAAATGAATTATATGGAGAGTGGTTGCTTGAAATCAATAAACCGAAAGAGGCGCTGGAACAATTCAACCTGGTACTTATAGCGGCGCCCCATCGTGTTCTTTCATTAAAAGGAAAAATGAAAGCTGCTGAAAAAGCCGGAGATCATGAAACTGCGGTGCAGGTGCAAAAAATATTGAATGAGATTGCCACGAATGGATTGGAAATGAAGAAAAGTTAAAATTGAAATGCAGTTCCTTCGTCAATGGCAACAAATTCGCCAGGTGATAATTTGAATTTCTTAATGGCAGCGCTTAACTCATTTATCGCTTCATCTCTTCCTTCATCACCAAGAGGAAAAGTACCGAAGTGTGATGCGATACTTTTCTGTGATTTCACATCGAGGTGAATCTTCACTGACTCTTCGGGAGACGTGTGAATGGGTGACATAAACCAACGAGGCTTGTAAGCACCAATTGGAATGATGGCAAGACTGACCGGTGAAAGGCGGTTTCCAATCTCCTTGAATGTTGAATCATTGTAACCAGTGTCAGCAGCAAAATAAATGTTGCCTTGTTCTCTTCCGATTACAAATCCGGACCACAATGTTGCATCACGGTCAAACATGCCTCTGCCGGAAAAATGCTGAGCAGGCACGGATGTTAACTTCAAACGATCACTTAGCTCTTGCTCATTCCACCAATCCATCTCAATTATTTCAGCATCAATTTTTTTCTCCTTAAGAAATGCTTTCACGCCAAGAGAGGTAAAAATTTCAGCATGGAATTTTTCATCAAGCTTTTGAAGCGTTTCGATATGAAGATGATCATAATGATTGTGACTCAATAGCACGATATCAATTTGAGGAAGGTCATCAAACCTTATTCCGGGCGGCCGGAATCTTTTTGGTCCGGCCCAGCTGAAAGGGCTTGCACGCTCTGACCATATTGGATCAGTGATGATGTTCAGGCCGTCAACCTGGATCAGGAATGTAGAGTGGTTAATCCACGTGATTCGCAAACCATTTTCAATTCTCTCAATTGGTTTTTCTCCAAAGGGTACATTCATAAAAACCCATTTTGCAGGCTGCCGGGTAAAGACCCATCTGAATACGGAAAGAAATCCCTTCGCTCTTGCATTGCCGGGATTAATAAAACGCTTTCCTTCAAAATGATCAGTAACTGGTCCCGAATATTTAGGGGCAGAGAGGAAGTATCCAACCACAATATTTGCTATGATAAACACCAAAATGATTCCCGGAACGGTCAGTAATGCTTCAAGCATCAAACAAACTTTTACATGTGCGAAAGTAAATGCACCCCTGTCAATCTATGCAACTTAGCCGAACATCACCATCATTTCAGGGATGAACAAGGAAGCAACTAATCTCTATAAGTGAAGGGAGATAACCCTCATCATCATCGTAACATTCACAAAGCAAAAAGAATTTTCACGGAATTTACCCGCATTTATACTGCGGGAAACCTTCGCGCGGCTAACCTATTATCTCCACTTTGAAGGAAAGTAATTGCACACGGCGTTAATTGCAAAATGGGGGTTAGGGGTTATCCCTCGAAGAATTCATTTTATTGAATTGAATAATGTAAGTGCACAGAGCGGACACACCGCTTTCAGCATTTTTACATGACTCTGTAAACTGAGGATAATTTAGTAAGCTGCGAAGCCGGAACGCTTATTTGGGGGCAGGATCAAGAACCGAACTTTTATCTTCTGGTAAGAAGATATGCGAAACAAATGATTTGATTTTTTACATTTAACACAAATCACAAATGCATTGCCCGGTATCCGCCAGCTCGCAGCAATACTCTTCGCCGACATTCAGGGCTATACTGCATTGATGCACGACGATGAAAAGCATGCAAATATTCTTCGTGATAAGCTAAAGCAGAGCTTAGAGGAACAAGTAGCTGCTCATTACGGGCGCATTTTGAAATTTAGCGGTGACGGTGCGCTCTGCATTTTCACCAGTTCCATTGAAGCAGTTCATGCTGCGATTGAAATTCAGAAGAAGATGCAGCTTGACCCCCAGGTTCCGCTGCGTATCGGCATTCATACGGGTGACGTGATGTTTGAGGAAGCTGATGTTCATGGCGATGGTGTAAATGTAGCATCACGTATTGAATCATTTGGTGTTGCGAGAGCGGTGTTTATCTCCGGAAGAGTTCATGAAGATATCAAAAATCAAAAAGACATTCAAACTATTTCACTCGGAAAGTTTGAGTTGAAAAATGTAGCAGTGCCGGTAGAATTGTTCGCTATCAGCAATGCGGGACTGGTAGTTCCGAAACGGGAACTGCTGGAAGGAAAAGGAAAACAGTTTGTATCTCCGGCACAAGACAGGAAAAAAAATCTCCGGATAATTCTGTCTTCCTTGCTGGTGATTGCAATTGCAATATTCTTGCTTGGTAAATATTTTTTCGTCGGCAATGCGAATGCTGATATCAATTCTATCGCCGTATTGCCATTTGAAAAAATTGACAAGGGAGATACCAGCGAATTTCTATCGTCAGGTCTGGCAGAGGAGATAAGAACCCGGCTTTCCAAAGTTGCGGTGCTTAAAGTAATTGCGCGCGCTTCGAGCGCTGGATACGCTAACTCGCAAAAGGCGCCCAGTGTGATTGGTGGAGAGCTTGGTGTAGGCGCTTTGCTTACGGGCAGCGTTCAAAGGCAGGATAGCCAAATCGTAGTGAGAGTGCAACTGGTCAATTGCAAAAATAACCAGCAACTATGGTCTGAGAAATACCTGCGCAGCAATAGAAACCTCTTTGAGCTTCAATCTGAGGTTGCACAAAAAGTGGTTCAGCAATTAGGAGCAAAGCTCTCCGCTTCAGACAAGAACAATCTTCAGGAGGTTCCCACCACCAATGCTCTTGCTTATGATTATTATATGGAAGCTCAGAACATCATCAACTCCTTTGAGGTTCCTTCACACGATGCGTATCAAAAAGCCACTCAGCTTCTGGACAAAGCCATTCAGCTTGACCCGAATTTCGTTGATGCCTATCAACGGCAAATTGATTTAGACCTTCTTATTTATCGTGGCACAATTAATATTGGACAAAATGCATCACTGAATAGAATTGATTCACTGGTACAGCACCTGAATGAAATTGCTCCTGATGATCCAAGAACGGCAGAGGTTCATGCAACATATAAGCGGGTTGTCTTTAAAGATTTTGATGGAGCAAAGGAATTTCTGCTCCCTTATATTGCCACATTTCCGAATGATGCAAAGGCGAATTTTTATCTTGGAATTTGTTACAAAAGACTGTTCCAGCTTGATAGTGCAATTATTGCTTACAAAAGAGCAATCGTGCTTGACCCGAAGAGTTGCATAAACTGGCGTGAGTTGCAAGTCATTTACAAATTTCAACGCGATTCCGCAAATGCCAGAAAAACTTATGAGCATTCACTCCAGGTTTGCAGAGAAGACAACGAAAAAATTACAGCGGAAGCTAAAATCAAGTATCCTTTAATTCTTGAAGGGAATCTGGCAAAAGCAGAAGCGGCCCTGCGTGCATTCTCATTTAAGAAAAATAAAAGCAGCCGCGATTCCTGGTTTCAATGGCTATACCTGATAGAAGGAAAAATTGATTCTGCTGCCATGCTCGATCGTCCTGAAACAAAGAAGGACACTATTTACGAAAATGATTACAATTGCTACAGCGAACTCAGAGCTTACTATGCCAGGCTAAAGGATGATTCTGCAGATGCAAAAAAATATAGCCGCATTGCCATCAACTTCCTGAATGTTGTGAAGAAAAAACAACCAGGGAATTTTCTGGTGTTCAGTTCACTTGCTGAATGTTATGCGATTTTAAAAATGGAAGCTCCCTGCAGGGAAAACTTGCAGATATTTGAAAGTCTGTTTCCTGCGAGAGATGAAAAATTCGGTGAGATTGGCATAACTGAGGAGGAGTTGAAAATAAATATGCTGATGTACAAGGAGGACGAGACTCTTGAATTAATGAAGAAGCTGCTTGAATTACCATTAAGACAAGAAGGGTCTGTTTTTCTCTACAGATTGAAACCTGATTACCGCTTCCTGCACAATAATCCCGGATACAAAAAACTCGTAGGAGAATAATGCTTAAGCAATTATATACCATTAAAATGCGCGTGGGTCGGTGCATTCTCTTAACGAGCTGCAATAACATCATACTTCAAGCTTATATATGGCAAAGGAAAAAGTTTTTCCTGCATCCAGCGGAGGTACCAAAGAAAACCCGTGGAAACTAAAAACTCCTCCCGGCACTTCTGAATATGAGATGTATAAGGATGTAAAAGACACAAAGGAAATTATTGTCTGCACCGTAGGCAAAACTGTCTTGTATTATGACGCGCGCGCAATCAGCGATCTTCACTCGATGCTCAAAAAGCATGGTGACTGGATGGTGCTCGGCAGCGCTGATGAACAGAAGGAAGCAAAAGAAGGAACGGTTGAGGCGTGGGGACGCTCCACAAAAAACCCTGTGGGTGGCTGGTATGGATTGAAAAAAGGCTTTCGCGGAAGATTGGGGATGTACCTGCCTCCATTATTAGAAAAACTTGGTCTTGCAGAATTAGAACACAACCCGAAGAATAACCGCATGCGCGCGCTGTAGG
>JBDSEA010000056.1:0-9941 GCA_039920305.1 Chitinophagales bacterium | reverse complement strand
CAACTTTGGATTGAGGGTAAAAGCCGAAGAGAACGCAGACCCGACATTATTGGCTTTGTAAACGGAATCCCCCTTTTATTTATTGAGCTGAAGGCAGTACACAAAAAATTAGAAAACGCTTACAACAATAATTTTTCGGACTACAAAGATGTAATCCCAAAACTTTTTCATCATAATGCTTTTATTATTCTAAGCAATGGAATGGAAAGTAAGATTGGAAGCATCACCGGTAAATACAATCACTTTCACGAATGGAAACGGATAACAGAAGAAGAGGAAGGCATTGTTGCTTTGGATAAAATTATTGTTGGCGTGTGCGAGAAAGGCCGGTTTATGGATTTGTTTGAAAACTTTATTCTGTTTGACCATTCATTGGGCAAAGTGGTGAAACTGATTGCACGAAATCATCAGTTCATTGGCGTGAACAAAGCGATTGACAACATCAAACAAAAAGACGAGCAATACAAAGAAGGAGAAATTTCGTTTGAAGAAAAACAAAAACTGGGTGTGTTCTGGCACACACAGGGAAGCGGAAAAAGTTATTCCATGGTATTTATGTGTCAGAAAATTCACCGCAAGTTTTTTGGCTCATACACCTTTTTAGTCGTGACAGACCGCAACGAATTAGACAAACAGATTTACGGAACATTCAGTGGCGTTGGGGCTGTGCCACAATTAAAAGCCGGAACAAAAAGCTCTATAAAAGCGGGGAGCGGAAAAAATTTACAGGAACTTCTGCAGCAAGACCACCGCTATCTTTTTTCTCTTATTCACAAATTCAACTTTGAGGGTAAGATTACAGAGAGAGATAACATCATCGTAATTTCCGATGAAGCCCACCGGACACAGGGCGGAAGTTTAGCATTGAACATGCGTAATGCTTTGCCCAATGCATCCTTTATTGGCTTCACAGGAACCCCGCTTTTTAAAGATGATGAACTCACAAGAAGAATTTTTGGTGATTATGTTTCCAAATACGATTTTAAACGAAGTGTTGATGATGGAGCAACCGTTCCACTCTACTACGAAAATCGTGGCGAGTATCTCAAACTTAAAAACCCTGTAATTAATAAACAGATTCGGGATGTGTTGGACACGTACGGGGAAGATTTAGACAGTGACCAACTTGCAAAGGTTGAGCAATTGATAGGAAGGAACTATCCTATTCTAACAGCGAAAAAAAGATTGAATGATATTGCAAAAGATATTGTGTGGCATTTCTGCAATCGTGGTTACAAAGGCAAAGCAATGCTGGTTACGCTTGACAAACTCACCACAGTTAAAATGTATAACTACATCACACAGCATTGGGCTGAGTATGTAGCGAAACTTGAAAAGGAAATTGTAAAAGTGAAATACGGTGACCAGGAATTGTTAGAGAAAGCAAGAGATTTAGAATGGATTAAGGCAACTGAAATTGCAGTTGTGGTGAGCGCGGAACAAAATGAAATTCAAAAATTCAAAAAATGGGATTTGGATATTGAGCCTCATCGTGAAAAGATGAATGACTCTACAAGAGATTTGGAAACAGATTTCAAAGATGAAGACCATCCCTTTCGTTTTGTGATTGTGTGTGCTATGTGGATTACCGGATTTGATGTGCCGACACTTTCAACCATGTATATTGACAAGCCATTACAATCGCATACGCTTATGCAAACTATAGCACGTGCAAACCGCATAAGCGAAGGCAAGAACAACGGAATGATTGTCGACTACATTGAAACTTACACTGCATTGCTTGATGCACTTGCAATTTACGGAGCAGGTGAAACAACAGGAGGTGGAGATGAACCACCAGTGAAACCAAAAGAAGAATTAATAAAACTTTTGGAAGAAGCGCTGGAACACACCGAAACATTTTTGCTTGATGAAGTGAGTTTTAATTTGAATGAATTGATTGAAGCGGCAGGATTGGAAAAAATTGCTGCAATGGAAAAAGGCATCAATGCAGTTTATACCAATGATGAAACAAAAAGAAAGTTTCAATTGTTGGCAAGAGAGGTTTTCAAAAAGTATAAAGCAATAATGCCCGATATTATATTGAATCGTTATGCAGCCAGAAAAAATGCGATTGATGTAATCTATACCGCAATTGAAAACAATGTTGAAAGTGCTGATGTTTCTGAAATCATGAAGCAGATTCAGATTGTAGTTGATGAAAGTATTGAGAGCATGGTTGCAGAACCACACGACACAGGAAAAATTATTGACCTCAGTGGTTTGAACTTTGAATTATTGGAACAACATTTTCTAAAAACAAAAAATAAATATGCTGCTGTTCAATCACTCAAAGAGCAAATTGAAAAGCAATTGAAGCAAATGGTAGAACGAAACCCTTTGAGAGTTGATTATTACCAACGATACCAGGAAATAATTGCAGAATACAATTTGGGGAAAGATGCTGTTACCATTGAAGCAACCTTCAAAAAGTTGATTGACTTTGTGAATTTGCTTTCAGCAGAAGAAGCAGAAACCAAGCGAGAAGATTTAACCGAAGAACAGAAAGCAGTGTTTGACATTTTGCGAAAACCAACATTAACAGAAGCAGATAAAAAGCGAGTGAAAGAAATTGCAATTGAGTTGTTGGACGAATTGAAAAAAGATAAACTGAAAGTTCAACAGGTTTGGGCCAAAACTGAAACATCCGCAGCAGTTTTTAATACAGTAAACAAAATATTATTTGATCAACTCCCCTACCCGACTTATCAAACAGACGACATTGATTTAAAAACAAATTTGCTTTACGATCATTTACGAAATCAATATTACGGTGATGGTCAAAGTATCTACGGGAGTTATTGAATTCTAGCTTGGGTATATCTTCACTGAGAAATTTGACACTATGCCATTAAGACTTTGCAAAAATTGAAATAGTGATTCTCGTTGAAATAAAATATTTTCCCTCAGAATCAGGTTGGATTACCCTCAAACCCTTATCAGATAAGTGTCCTCGCAGAGACTCGAACTCTGGACCCGCTGATTAAGAGTCAGCTGCTCTACCAACTGAGCTACGAAGACAAAATGAGCCCGCAAAAGTAAGGAGCGAAAATGATTTAATATCTATGAAAAGTTGAGCGTAATTTCACTATGAGGTAAATTACTAACTTCGTTTTCTCATAAAATCATACACGATGAAACATAATACAATCGGAGTCATTGCAATGTTAATTATCTCGCTGAATGTTCATGCCCAGCAAACTCAGAGCATCATTGACGGAAAAAAATTCAGCATTGAAATAATGAAGGATGGCGCCCTGGATTCAAAAGAAACCCTTGTCTTCGAAAAAGGGATGATGGATCCGCTGCAATGCCATCAGTACGGTTTCACTGCAACAGCATACCAGGCCAAGAACACAGCAGAAGCTTACACTTTTAAAGTGATCACCAAAAGTGAAAAGGAAGGTGTGATGGCTTGGCAGGGAAAAATTACCGGAGACAAAATTGAAGGTACGGTAACCTGGACCAAGGCAGGTCAGGATGCCATCCACTATACTTTTAAGGGTGTTGAGCCGGACAAATAGTTATTTCAAATTAATCGGAATATTAATGGTGAAGGTCGTTAACATGTGGACCATGATTATGGATATGTTCCTCGTGAGCATGATCGCTGTGATCGCCTTTCTCTTCCCAGTCGGAAAAAAGCAAAATACAAAAGATAATGGCGCCCACAGCACAAACAACTGCAGTGATTTCAGCAAAGAGGATATAGAGGGGAAGCATTTCCGGGTTATAGGGATTTAAGGTGCAAAAGTAATGATTCGGCGTACTTAAAATTTTATTATTCCATCATCCGGCTTTCTTGTTTAATCCTTCTCCAGGTAAGGTAAAACCGATTCGTTTTCTGGTATCTGAATTCCGCTCAGCGAGCTGGAATTCTTCCACATCGGCGAGGGTAATCATCGAAAGCATCTCCGCTTTGCGCTCCTCTTTAGGAATAGAAGCAAGACGCAGGTCACGATTTTTGATTGATTCTTCGATGAGCTTGCGCACCTCACGTCCGTTTCCAAAATACTTTGACCGTGTATTGTATATGAACTGCAAATATTTTTTTACATGCTCACCGGCTTCAGGGTCGAATGAAAGGTTTTCTTTTTGGAGCTGTGTCAAGCCAATCTGGTATAATTCCTCAGGGGTGTAATCTTCAAACATGAATTGCTTGTCAAACCTCGATTTTAATCCCGGATTGGATTCCAGAAAATGGCGCATGTTATCAGTATAGCCGGCTGCAATTACTACAAATTGCCCGCGCGCATCTTCCATTCTTTTCAGGAGTGTTTCAATGGCCTCATTACCAAAATCGTTGGTGGAGCCGGATGACAGGGAATATGCCTCATCAATAAAAAGCACTCCACCCCTGGCGCGGTCAATTACCTCTGCAGTTTTGATTGCTGTTTGTCCCACATAACCCGCTACCAGCCCTTGCCTGTCCACTTCAACTATATGCCCGCGCTCCAGTAAGCCCAGGGCCTTATAAATGCGGCTCAGCAAACGGGCAACCGTTGTTTTACCCGTTCCCGGATTCCCCATAAATACACTATGAAGCGAGAAGCGGCTGAGCACATCTTTTCCCTCTTCCCTGTAAAACCGCACCAGCTTCACCATTTCATTTATCTCCGCTTTGATGTTGTTCATGCCCACGAGCGCATTCAATTCTCCAAGCGCATCCTTCAGTAAGAATTCATCCACAGGAATATCCGGCAGCATCTTTTCCTTGGAGGCAAAAATCTTCCTGAAGTCATCGGATTCAAGGGTTGAAAACTTTTCTTTGCTCAGTGAGTTGGGATCCTCATGCTGCATTACCCGTAACCCCATATTCATTTTAGCTTCATCAATCCAGCCATTCACAAGACGGGCATTGCCGAAGCTACGGTCACGGTTGCGATAAGCTTCTACCAGTTTTTGATAGAGATAATCCTTAGAATCAGGGGCAAAATTAAGACTGCGGTCATTGGCTGCATAGATTGCAATGGCATCCAGCTCCTGGGGGAGATAATCAGGAAATTCAAAGTACTGGTTAAAGCGTGATTTTAAACCCGGGTTGCTTTCAAGAAAGGTTTGCATCTCATTGGGGTAGCCTGCCACAATCACGGCGAGATCGCCGGGCCCGTCACTCATTTCCTTCATCAGTATTTCGATCACTTCCCTGCCAAAATCCTTGGAGTCATCGGATTTTCGTGCCAGTGAATATGCCTCATCAATAAAAAGCACACCACCCCTTGCACGGTTAATCACCTCCTTGGTTTTGGGTGCGGTTTGACCAATGTATTCAGCCACAAGGTCGGCGCGGTCCACTTCAACCAGATGGCCTTTGCTCAGCAATCCCATCTTTGCATACACATTGCTTAAAAGCCTTGCCACAGTGGTTTTCCCGGTGCCCGGATTGCCGGTGAAGACAGCATGAAGATTGATTTTTTCAGTTTGCGCAATCCCTTTCTCTGTTCTCAGTTTTTGAAAATCAAGATAGCGCAGATAATCATGAATCTTCGCCTTAATTGAAGAAAGTCCAATCAGCGCATCAAGCTTCTCAACTACCTGCGTAAGTGTTTCACCTGACTCGGTGATTTGCTGATTGGGTGCGCCGGGAGATTGATACGGAGGCCTGTTTAAAATCTGGACATCCCCCTCTTCAGCTATCTCACTTACCACAAAAGGAATAACTGCAATGAGCTGATCCATGAATACAATTTCCAAAGTGAAATTATCAGTGTACCAGGTGCCTTTGGAATCGGATCCCCATCCGGTAGTGATGGTATATAAGCCACCCGCATCAGGATTGAAAAAGAAAAACTCAATGCACTGGCCTTTGAGCTGGCGTGCATCATTGTAAAAATCAAAATAGAGTTCGCAGGGCCAGTTGGTTTCACTAAGCAGGTTCTGAAGAATAATTTCAGCCCACACAAATCGTGATTCATCCTTACCGAACTTATTCAGGTAGCGGCGCTCTGCGGGCGGCACTCCACTGTTTGGGCCTTCGAAGAGGCGAACAGATTGAATATTGAAATATGGATTTGCATTTGGAGTAACCGGTCCGCCGGAATTAATATAAAATGTCTTGGTTGATACCTTTACACCATCCACCCAGGCTTCCCACGAATACTGTCCTTTCTTCCAGAATGCTGATGCATTGGGATTACCCCATCCCTCACGGAAGTAAATGATGTTCTCATCAGCCTTAACTGCCCGGTCAACTTTCAGATCACAAATTTCCTTTCCCGTCGAATTAAATGCTTTCAGGTTCACCTTGACATTCCAGTCTTCCTCATCGAATCTTTTATTAAATAATGAAAGCTCTGCATAGATGTATGCGGTATCAGATTCTTCAAGAACCGTCTGATACTTTCGCTTTCCTTCCGCTAATGGATCAGCGGGTCCGAAAACTTTCAGATCACGAAACTTATAGTTGGTTACACTTTTCGCCATTTGTGTATAAACGATAAAACATCACTCCCCGGTTCGTGCCATGGGGTACGATGAATGAAATTTTATGCCATAATAGCACTTAATAGTTTTCTTTATATCAAAATTACCTTTCACTGTAAACAATGGGGCAATGAAGTGTCTGAGAAGGAAGAACTTGCTTTTAAAGCCCGTTAAGCCGCGGATGAATAAATTCCCGATTATTCAGCAAGCAACCGGCGTAGCAATGCATTGATCTCCTCTGCCCGCCGGATGATCATAAAATGCGATCCGCCCCTGATCACATAGTCCGGCTTGATTCTTTTTATTGGGAATACCAAATCTCTGGAGCCATGAATGTGAATCACGTTGGGAAGCTGCTGCTGCTGGCTCCAGTTCAGGGTGGCTATGATCCCGAAGCGTATTACCCGTGCATCCGCCTCTTTTACGAATGAAAGAAAAATGTTTCGCTCCTTTTTTGATCTTCGGGTGAGTACTGTACTCAGTAACACCCCGATCTTCTTTAACGGGGATGCCGGAATAGTGCGATACCACGGGAAAAATTTTACCCATGAAAAATAACGTGGTTGTTCTTTATCTGATTTGATAGAAGAAATCAGAATGATCTTTTTAACTGCAATCATTTTAGAAATTTCCTGGGCCATCAGGCCACCGAATGATACTCCGATAAAAATCAAATCATCATCCTTTGGAATGGTCGAAGCAATTCGCAGGCAATAATCATGAAAGGTTTCATTTTCCTGCGGAGGGAGAAATTTTATGAAAAAAATTTTTTTACCTTCAAAATCATATGGATCAAAAAGCTTTTCATCCGCACCAAGTCCGGGAAACAGAACAATCATATGCTATTTGCTGTTTGAAACTACGCACTGCAATTTCGTTTAAATCCGGACTATCTTTCCGGGATTCCTCAACCAAATTAAATGTATGAAAAACATTCTCTTTACCCTCACAGCTTTATTTCTCGCCTTATCAACTTCGTCACAAATATCATTTACCACACTGCCGAAATCAAACCAGCTTTATCCCCGTGACCCGGCGACTGGTCAGGCAACCCCTGTTATTTCCGGTACCGTCAATTTTGCCGGTACTCCCTATGATAAAATATATTTAAAGCTCTACCGCAATAATATATTTCAGAACTCTTATTCTCAGCCACTTTCATACTCTCAGGGAGTTGCAAATTTTTCATTGAGTTTTCCCATTGCTGCCGAGTTAGCCAATTACAAAATAAAAATATACGCCACCACGGGCGGCAACCTCACACTGGTTACATCGGTTGATTCTATAGTTGCCGGAGATGCTTTTATCATTACCGGTCAATCCAATGCTGCTGCCGGGGCTGTGTATGGCTTTGCAAACGATGACAATAAAAATTCTTTCATCAGAGTTTACGGATCGGGAAGCATCTCCGGTTATACCCCGGAATGGTTTGAGGCTAATGGTGATATCTGGGACGGCGGAGGCGATGGAAATTGCGGACAGTGGGGACTTCGGCTGGCAAAAGATTTACTGGATGAATACAATATTCCTGTTGCAATTTTTAATGGTGCAAACAGTGGTCAGCCGATCAGCTGGTTTCAGCGTAATGATGCGAACCCGCAAGATCAAAACACGAATTACGGAAGATTGCTTCGACGAGTCACGGAAACGAGTTTTTTGAATAATATCCGGGCCGTTTTCTGGTACCAGGGCGAGTCGAATTCATTCGGAACCACTACCATAAGTTACAAGAACTCATTCAATGATCTGAACAATGACTGGGTTGATGATTATCCCGGATATGAGCACCTTTATATCATACAGATCAAGCAGGGGTGCGGTGCCGGAAAAACGGGAGTGAGTAAAATCCAGGAGGCCCACCGTGAGCTCGCGGCAGAAATTTCGAATGCCTCTGTCTACGCTACTAACGGAACCAACCAGGCCTCCGATAAATGCCATTATGGATATAAGACGGGTTACAAGGTCACCGGCGACAATCTGTACAGAATTATAAACCGGGATCTGTATGGAGGACCTGATGCTGCAAACATTGAATCTCCTTATGTGATATCAGCGGTACAGAGTGCTCCGAGCCAGATTACGCTATATTTTAAAAACACCGGTGACGCCTATTATTGGACCAATGGAACTGAAAAAGATTTTAAGTTAGAAGGCAGCACCGTGACGGTAATTATTGGTACGGTAAGTGGCAGCAGTGTAATCCTTACTCTGAGTGCAACACCCGTTTCATTTACCGGCTTATCATATTTAGGACATCAGGGACCGGGTTCACCAACCATCAGAAATTCAAATGATCTTGGTCTTGTAAGTTTCCGGCTTTTCCCCGTAACCCCATTCTCACCAAAACTCGGTGTGCAATCTGAGCCTGCAGTGTCGTTTTACCCTAATCCCGCTACCGAAGAAACAACCTTGCGGTTTCAGTTGATTGAGCAGACTGAGGTAACAATTTCCATTTATGAATCTTCCGGAAGGAAAGTTTTGGAAAAGAATACAGGAAACATAAACGAGGGCTGGCATACTCAAACAATAAATTTGAGTGAGCTTTCGCAAGGACTTTACATGATTGCACTACAAATGGGAAATAATATTATTCGGAAACAATTAATTATTGAGTAGCAAAAACTGAATTTTTCTTTCGCATGTACAAAAAGCATTTCAATATCGGTGTTGAAGGTAATGTGGTGAGTAGTGAGTAATGAGTATTGAGAACAGCAGCTTTTTCATTTGGTGATTACGAGTTTACGCGAGTAGCAATTACCATCGGTGCGAATCGTGATCAGATAAATGCCTTGCGGCAGTAAGGAAACATTCATCTCCTTAGTGCCTTCTAAATTTTTCTTCATTACTACCTCACCTAAATGATTGAAAACAGTGATGGTAGTTTTTTCAGGAGAAGAATATTTTACATGCAGCACATCGCTCACCGGGTTGGGATAGATTTCAATTTGGTTCTCCTGTTGTGCTACCTCATTTACCTCCGTATAAACCCCGCATGTACTATCCGGCACATAGCGCCACAGGTCGTTAAAGCAATCTGTTTGTGAATTAGGGTGTAAACTATAAATCCCCCCGAACAACCAGAAATTTCCGGATGTATCCTGAAAAGATATCCCGCCGTAACGAGCAAAGGGGTAATTAAAGGATGATGAAATTCCCTGCTGTCCGTAAAATCCGCCTGTATAATAATCCTTCCCGAAAACTCTTACCCATTTGTTTGAAGAAAAATCATACTTCCACAAATCATCATGAGCACTGAAGTTATTATTCATTAGAGAAAAACCGAAACCGCCGAAAAGCCATAAATGATTACCCGCATCATTCCAGCTAAAATTTGTTTCCGATCTGCTTGTTGGCCAATTAACCGCTGAATCTGTACATAGTATTCCATTGTTTGAAGCAGTTCCTAAATAATAGGAACCCCAGCACACCCAATTAGTTGTAACTAGGTCAAACTTCCATAAGTCAAAATTTGTGGTGTTGCTATACCCTCCAAACATCCAGAGGTTTCCGCTGCTATC
>JBDSEA010000055.1:0-14808 GCA_039920305.1 Chitinophagales bacterium | reverse complement strand
GCCGGGTTTTGCTTCCAGCTTTACTAACAGTCCTAATTTTGACATAAGTGTTGTTTTAGTTATCGTGATAAATTTGTTTAATTCAAAGTAGAATTAATTCCAAGATATGGAACTACGAATTAACCACGACCACAGATGTAGCCCTCGTTTAATTTCAGCAGAAATTTCACACCGTCATGATCTCCTTTTCCTTGGTTATAAGATGCTTGTCAACCACTGCGATGTATTTATCGGTAAGTTCCTGAAGATCACGCTCACCGTCATTCACCTGGTCTTCGGAGACATGTTCCTTGGTGAGCTTCTTAACCTGCTCATGAGATTCCCTGCGGATGCTGCGGATGCTTATCCGCGCGGTTTCGGCAATGCCGTGTGCTTTTTTCACATATTCCTTCCGGCGATCTTCTGTGAGGGGGGGCTGGTAGAGCTTGATAACTGCGCCATCATTGTGTGGCGTAAGACCAATGTTGGCTGCCAGAATCGCCTTCTCAATGACTGCGAGCATTTTCTTTTCCCATGGCTGAATCACGAGTGTCCGGGCGTCAGCCACCGAAATATTCGAAGCCTGGTTCACAGGCATCAGTGAACCGTAATAATCCACCATGATGCCATCGAGGATATTAGGAGAGATTTTCCCCGCTCGCACCTTCGTCAATTCAACTTCAAGGTGCTGGATGGATTTCTCCATATGCTGTTTCGCTTCATTGATGATCTTCTGTATGGGCATCGAATAATTTTTTTAAGTGCAGCAAATTTAAGCGGGAGAAAGAGAAAAAGAAAAGCAGAACTCAGGATTTAGTCACGATGCTGCCGAGCTTTTCTCCATGGAGAATTCTTAAAAGCGTTCCCGGCTTGTTGATGTCGAAAACAATGATCGGGAGATTGTTTTCCCTGCATAATGTGAAAGCGGTCATGTCCATCACGTTGAGATTCCTGGCAAACACCTCTTCGAAAGTGAGAGAATCAAATTTTGTGGCTGAAGGGTCTTTCTCCGGATCTGCGGAGTAGATGCCATCCACCCGGGTTCCTTTCAGGATCACATGGGCATCAATCTCTATGGCGCGCAAGGCGGCTGCTGTATCGGTAGTGAAGAAGGGATTGCCGGTTCCTGCGCCGAAGATCACCACCCTGCCTTTTTCAAGGTGGCGCATCGCACGGCGGCGAATGTAGGGCTCTGTGATCTGCTCCATTTTGATAGCGCTTTGCAGACGGGTGTTGATGCCATGCATCTCCATCACGCTTTGCAGGGCCATGCCATTCATCACCGTGGCAAGCATCCCCATATAGTCACCAGTAGCGCGCTCGATGCCTGCCCCTTCTGACTCGATGCCACGGTAGATATTTCCTCCGCCAATAACCACCGCAATCTGCACCCCCGCATTCACTACGGATTTTATTTCTTCTGCGTACATATTGGTCATTGCCGGGTCAATGCCATATTTCTGTTTTCCCATCAAAGATTCACCAGAAAGCTTGAGGAGGATGCGTTTGTATTGGATTGACATATTCATGATTTAACCGCAAAGGTCACTGAGGTAATCGCAGAGGGCTCAGAGATAAAATTGTTAGCTACTCGCTTGATTCCATCTTTCAGGTGAGCAACATTAAAGTTGATGAGCAGCCCCAAACTAAAGTTTCCGAGTTTTAAGTAAGTCAGTACCTGAGCCAAATGAACATCATTGAGAGCTTCGACTGCCTTGACTTCAATTACCAATTTATTTTCTATCAGCAAATCAATCCGATAGCCGCAATCGAGTTTGACCTCTTCAAAAACGAGAGGCATTGGTTTTTCTTTTTCTACAATAAGGCCTGCTTTTCGGATTTTATAGTAAAGACATTCTTTATAGGCACTCTCTAATAAACCTGGTCCTAACGAGGAATGAACTTCCATCGAAATTCCGATGATCCTATAAGAAAGTTCGTTGATATCCATTTCTTGTTTCCTCTGCGGAATCCTTTTATACTCTGCGGTAAAATAGCGACAAATAAATAGGAGCAAATATTTCGACTCATTCTTAGCTTTAGTATTTAACCGCAAAGGTCACTGAGTTAATCGCAGAACGTTCAAGATCCCTTTCTTGTTTCCTCTGCGGAATCCTTTTTAAACTCTGCGGTAAAATAGCAACAAATAAAAGGAGAGTATTGCGACTCTCCTTTGAAATTTAGCTCGCCAGCGTCACTCGCCGGAAGGCTGTCACTTTGAGGTCCTTGTCCAATTCCCTGAGCACATCGCTGATTTTTTTCTTGTTGTCTTTGACGAACTCCTGGTTGATGAGCGTGCTCTCATTGAAGAATTTAGTCAGGGCGCCGGCTGCAATCTTATCAATCATATTTTCAGGCTTGCCATCTGCTTTAGCTTTTTCCCGTGCGATGTCAAGCTCGCGATCAATCACATCCTGTGTCACGGCATCTTTATCCACCGCTGCAGGATTCATAGCCGCAACCTGCATCGCAATATCTTTTCCTGCCGCTACCAGTGAATCACTTTTTGGCTTGCTGAATGCCACCAGCACACCAAGCTTGTTGTTGGAATGGATGTAGGGAACCACCGTCTCGCCCTCTAATTTTTCATAGCGGCGGACTTCGATCTTTTCCCCGATTTTCCCCACCATGTCTGCAATCTTATCACCTACAGCTATGCCATCCAGCGTAAGTGCATTTACTTCTTCAGCTGTGGAAGCATTGCTTTCCAGCGCAAGCTCCGCTGTTCTTTTCGCGAAGCTGCTAAAGTCCTCCGTCTTTGCCACAAAATCTGTTTCACAGCTCAGGTTCAGGATCACCCCGCGGGTCATTTCAACATTTGCAATCGCGACCACCACACCCTCTTTTGCATCACGGTCGGCACGAAGTGCAGAAACTTTCTGTCCTTTTTTCCGGAGGTAATCAATTGCTTTTTCAAAGTCGCCCCCCGATTCTGTGAGTGCTTTTTTACAATCCATCATGCCTGCGCCGGTTTGCTGACGGAGCTTGTTTATTTCTGATGCCGTTATTTCTGTCATGCTATATTTATTTTAATTGAGAGTTGGTCTTTACTGATCAATTGGAACAGTATCCAATTTTAAATACCATTTAACGAATAAGAATGGAATCTTGCTTCGTGATTCAGTAGTGAATTACCTGGAGGGAGGTTTTCTTACAGGGCCTCTTCCGGGTCCGCCACTGCCGCCTGCAGGACGGGCCTGCCGCCTGCGCAGAGGTCCGCCACCACCACGGCCGCCGCCGGGCTTTTTCATCCGCTTATCTTTTTCTTCCTGTGTTTCTTCCTCCAATCCAGTTCCCTGCTCCTGTGTTGTATCTGTTACTTCTTCTTCCTCACCACCCGCGTCATCTTTATCGCGCTGCCGCTCATTGATTCCTTCAATCAATGACTCAGTAAGGTATTTGGTGATGATGGAAATAGATTTCGTAGCATCATCATTTGCAGGAATGGCGAAGTCAACAAGAGTAGGATCAGAATTCGTATCCACCATACCGATGGTTTGAATGCCGAGCTTCTTAGCTTCTGCGAGTGCGATGTGCTCATTCATGATGTCAACCAGAAAGATTGCGTGGGGCAAGCGGTTCAGCCCTGCAATGCCACCAAGCACCTTTTCCATCTTTGCCTTCTCACGGCTGAGGCGCAGTTTTTCTTTCTTGGTAATATTTTCCAGTGTGCCGTCAACAAGCATTTTTTCGATGCTCTGCATTTTCTTGATGCTTTTCCTGATGGTCGCAAAGTTTGTGAGCATTCCTCCAAGCCACCTTTCGGTTACAAAGGGCATTCCTGCTCTTTGAGCAGCCTCGGAAACAATTTCCTTCGCTTGCTTTTTAGTCGCAACAAACAAAACTTTTTTTCCGCTGCGCGCAATCTGCTTCATCGCCGCTGATGCTTCTTCGAGATTCTCAATGGTTTTATTCAGGTCAATGATGTGAATGCCCTTGCGCTCCATGAAGATGTACGGCATCATGCGCGGATTCCATTTCTTCTTGAGGTGACCGAAATGAACACCGGCTTCAAGCAGCTCTTTATATTCAATTTTATTCACGTGGTGAAATTGTTTTTTGTTTGCGAAATGAATTCTGTTAACGCTTGCTGAACTGGAAGCGCTTCCGTGCTTTTTTTCTTCCTGGTTTTTTACGCTCCACGGAACGCGGATCACGGGTGAGAAGACTGAGTGTTTTCAATTTTGGCTTCAGCTCCGCATTTTCTTTCACGAGTGCACGGGATATACCAAGGCGAATAGCTTCTGCCTGACCCTTAACACCACCCCCTGCCACATTCGCCGTGAAGTCATATTTGTTCTGAACTTCTGCAATAAGCATCGGCTGTTCAATGGTTTTCTGGTAGATCCCCTGTGGGAAATAAACCTTGTAATCTTTTCCGTTTACAACAATTTGTGTGTCACCGGAAGCGGGCATCAGGATCACGCGGGCGGTTGCCTCCTTCCTTCTGCCGATTGCTCTTATATTTTCTGCCATGCTATTTCTTTAAAATATTATTTAACAGGTTTGGGTTTCTGTGCTGCATGATCATGCTTTTCATCAGCATATACATGAAGCTTCCGGTACATAGCAGCTCCGAGCCGGGTTTTTGGTAACATTCCACGAACAGCTTCTTCAAGCATGTAGGTGGGTTTGCGCTGCAAAACCGATTTAGGTGATTCTACTTTTTTACCCCCGGGATAACCGCTATAGGTTACTACTTCTTTATCAGTCATCTTATTTCCGGTAAGGCGGACCTTGCCTGCATTGATAACGATCACATAATCACCGGTATCCACATGTTTGGTGAAGCTGGGCTTGTGCTTTCCTATGAGAAGGATTGCAATTTTGGTTGCGGTTCTGCCAAGTGTTTGATTTTCGGCATCCACAATCCACCATTCGCGCTTTACAGTTTGATCGCTGGCGTGTTTAGTTCTGAAGCTGAGATGATTCACAAAAGGATTTTTTCGGTTGAAATTTCGGGGCTGCAAAGGTAACCGGAAGATTGGCAGAAACAACAGCCTGAAGTCACTTTTTTAGATCAATCCTCTGTAACGTATTGAAAATCAGGAATTATTTAGTCGAAAATTTAATTGACCGCGATTTTAACTAAGGAAATAGTGGAGGGCAGAATGATTACTTCACAATAGTTACCATTTGATGCAGCACCTTATTACGATCTAAAACCAACACCCTCGCGCGCAGAGGTCATCCAGAACTTGTCGAAGGGTTGTTTGCTCTATAAACTAATTTCGATTGAATTCCAAACAGCTTCTAAGTATTTAAATAAAATTAAGCCAGCTGTTTTTCAATAATCGGGGAGCAGCGTCTCCCCTTCCCCGGCAATTCATTTTAATTTGCCTCATGAAGAAGTTTGACTTCCTGATCATCGGTTCTGGCATTGCAGGATTGACTTATGCACTAAAAGTTGCAGAACACGGATCAGTCTGCATCATCACCAAAGCAAACGAGGACGAATCAAACACCAAGTATGCACAGGGAGGTGTGGCAGCCGTATGGGATTTCGAGGAAGATTCTTACAGGAAGCACATTGCAGATACCCTTGATGCAGGAGATGGTTTGTGCGATAGAAAAATCGTGGAGATTGTGGTTAAGGAAGGGCCGCAGCGGGTGAAGGAAATAATTGACTGGGGCGCTAAGTTTGATAAGAACGATGAGGGTGAATATGATTTGGGAAGAGAAGGGGGACATAGCGAGCACCGCGTTTTACATCACAAGGACAGCACCGGCTCAGAGATTGAACAGACATTGTTGCAGCAAATATCAAAGCATCACCGTATTGAGATGCACACACATTATTTTGCCATTGATCTGATCACTCAGCATCATCTGGGTGTTGAAGTAACCCGCCGCACCAGAAATATCGAATGTTATGGTGTGTATGTTCTGAATACAAAGAACAACAAGACTGAAAAAATTCTTTCCCGAATCACGCTGCTTGCCACCGGTGGCGCAGGCCATGCGTACAGGAACACCACCAACCCGGTCATCGCTACCGGTGACGGCATTGCCATGGTTTACCGTGCAAAAGGCAGGGTAGAAAATATGGAATTCTACCAGTTTCATCCTACAGCTCTTTACAACCCTGGAGAATATCCATCATTCCTGATCACCGAAGCCATTCGCGGTTTCGGGGCTGTTTTGAAAACCTCTGATGGAAAAGAATTCATGCATAAATATGACAGGCGCAAATCGCTTGCACCACGTGATATTGTTGCAAGGGCAATTGATAATGAGATGAAGAAGCGCGGTGATGAATGTGTTTATCTCGATTGCCGCCAGCTCGATAAAAAGAAATTCATAGCACACTTTCCGAATATCTATGAGAAATGTCTTTCAATTGGAATTGATGCTGCGAAGGAAATGATACCGGTGGTGCCGGCAGCACATTATTTATGCGGCGGTATAAAAACCGGTGAGTCTGGAAAAACTTCCATAAAAAATTTATATGCCTGCGGGGAGTGTGCATGCACCGGGCTGCACGGAGCAAACCGGCTTGCATCGAATTCACTGCTTGAAGCCATTGTATTTTCTCATCGCGCCTTTACGGATGGAGTGAAAAAGATTTCTAAAATTTCCTGGAAGGAAAATATTCCTGAGTGGAATGCTGAAGGAACTTTCAATCCAGAAGAGATGGTGCTCATCACTTTTACGAGGCAGGAAGTTCAAAACATCATGAGTAATTATGTCGGGATCGTGCGATCGAATCTCAGGCTTACAAGAGCATTGGAGCGATTGAACCTGATCTTCAAAGAGACTGAAGCATTGTATGCGCGTACTGTTGTTTCTCTTCAGCTGTGTGAGCTGCGCAACCTCATCAACATCGGTTACCTGATCATTCGATCCTCAATCATGAGGAAGGAAAGCAGGGGCTTAAATTTCAATACAGACTATCCCGGTAAATTGAATCCGGCGAAAAACACCATCCTGTAAGTAGCCTTCATGATGAATTATTCTGCTCAGTTTATTCTTGTACTTTTGATGCTCATTTAAAAACTTAAAAAAAATTTAGTACAATGAAAAAGGGAAAAGTAAAATTCTTCAATAGTTCCAAGGGATTTGGATTCATTGCGGACAATGAAACAGGGCAAGACATTTTTGTTCATGTAACAGGCTTGAAACAAGACATTCGAGAAGGCGACAGCGTGGTTTTTGATGTCACACAGGGTAAAAAAGGACTAAATGCTGTCAACGTTCGTCTGGCATAAATCAGTTTAATTCTTTGCAACAGAAAGCTCTTGAAATCTCAGGAGCTTTTTTGTTTCAGGAAGTTACTGAAGAAGTTTTCATAAACAATCACTTTTTCTTCCTGTATAGCTTTTTCAGGCGGATAAATTTCAACACAGAATCGGGAACGATGTAACGCACGGATTTTTTATCTCCGATCATATTACGAATCAGGGTAGAGGAAATTTTCAGCAGTGGTGTGTCGAAGAAAACTACTCCGGGATATTTCTTCCATTCTATATCATTGACAGGTCCACGCCGGTAAACAAGAATCATGTAATTCGATAGTATCCTGCTCCATTCCTTCCATTTATAAATTGATTCCAGGCTATCAGAACCCATGATCATTGCAAATTTTTTCTTCGGAAATTTATTGGTCAGTGATTCAAGTGTATTGATGGTGTAGGAAGGACGGGGGAGGCTGAATTCAATATCACTCAATTTAAAGTTTTCATTCCCCTCAACTGCAAGCTTTACCATCTGCAATCTCAGCACCTCTTTTGCAAGAGCCGCATGTTCTTTCAGCGGGTTATGAGGTGACACAATGAACCAAACCTCATCAAGACCGGCATGCTGCAGCATGTATTCCGCGACGATCAAATGCCCTGTATGAATGGGGTTAAAGGAACCGAAGAAGAGACCGGTCATGGGTTCGTTAATTGTTTGTGCTGAATGGAATCGGAGAACCGGAACAACGAATAGCTCACCATTCACCTTTCACAATTTTCAATTTAGTTAATGATATTAATCTTTCTCATAAACCGGAAATTTGGTGACGAGCAACTCATAAAATAAATCCCGGATGATAAATTCTTCAGGTGAATTTCTTTTTCAAAGGCTGCAATTGAACTGTTAGTCAGCACCACCGGTGCGCCACTGTTGAAATCAAGACCGGCATTTTCCCCGGAGTACCAGATGCTGGCTTCTTTTTGTGCAAAACAGTATCCGCATTGAAGCGAAATAAGGCTCAGAAAAATAAAAGTAGATTTCAAATTCATAATAAGAATTTAGAACTCAAAAGGTACAGGATTCTTCAGCATTAAAAATTCTAATGCTGAAATCACAACGATCACAGCGGCTTGAATCGCTCGAACGATTGCCTGCAACTAAAACAGAAATGAATGCTGCGGCAAAGAGTGGAGCCGAAGAGCGAATTCATCGTCGTGTCTTCGCTGCTGCAGTGAGGACATTTTGAATGCTCGATTTCAAAGAGTGAGAATTCGCCACCGTGCCGGTTCGGAATTCCAAGGCCGAATTTTTCAAGTTTTATTTTTCCTTCTTCAGTTATGCGATCAGAATTCCATGCCACCGAATCGTCAATAATCACATTTACGTTTTCAAATCCAAGTGACAAAACTTTCTCTCTCACTTGCTGCTGCATCATTTTTATTGCGGGACAAGCAGTGAATGTGGGAAGCATTTTTACAGTTACACATTCATCTTCGATTAAGACGTCTTCAATAATTCCAAGATCCACTATGGAAAGTGCTGGAATTTCGGGGTCCATTACTTCACTGAGCGAACTGAGAATTTCTTCAGCTGATATGATTATTGAATTCATTTTCTTTGTGCGTATTAAGATGAGAATACACTTGTATCTCGGATATATTCGGAAGCAAAAAGTAAACACGCTTCGATATCTTCTTTGGAAATATTCGGATAGCTCTCGAGAATTTGAGTAACAGGTTCTCCGCTTCCTGGTTTTTCAAATATCAAGTCAACTCCAATCCGTGCTCCTATAATCGCTGGTTTCCCCACAAGAACTTTTGGATTGCTTGAAATCCGTTCTTTCCAATCAATTACCATAGAGAATTTTTTTCTAAGTTATGAAATCCTACCATTCAATATTTTCTTCCATCCTGAATACTTCTGACATTTCATTAAGCAGCGGCTGAAGATGCTCCGTATGATATCCATTTCTGCCTCCCATACCGCTGGAAACATCTCTCACTACAGGAAGCTGAAGACCTGATTGTTCAATCAGGGGGCGAATTTTTTCTTCCCACAATGCCTGCAGCTGTTTTTCGCCGGCGAAAACTTTCTCATCCGTAAGCTGCTGTTCAAAGGGAGTTGCTTCAAATATTCCCGAAGAAAGAGGATAGGCTGCATTCAAAGCCGATTGCATTCTCGCATGGCTTTCATCAGTTCCCCTTCCCAGCCTGACAAGCCAGGAATTCGCATGAAGAACATGATACTTCAGCTCGCCATGAATCTTCTTTGCCAGTCTTGCAAGGGGTTCAAATGAAGATTGAATCAGCAGCTCATATCTTAGAAACTCAGCGTGATCAAAAAGAAAATGCCGTGCAAGTGTGAAATCATATTCACCAATAGGAAACTCGGCGAGGTGGCAGCACTTAAAATCTTTTTCTGTTCTTTGGAATGCCAGTATATCCGGCTCCTGATGTCCAAAATGATCATGGAGTATTGAATACAGTGCATACGAATGACCGATCTTATCCTGTGCCATGGAGGACAATGCAATATCTTCTTCCAGAATAGGGCCGAGGCCGGTCCATTCACTATTGCGATGCCCCATAATCAGGGCATCATCCGCCATTTTTAAAATCAATTCTTCAGCCGGCTGCATGCTCCTTCATTTCTTTTTTATACTTGCTTATCTTATCGCGCAGCTTGTATCCTCCTGCTTCACGATACATTTTATCTGGTGTGGTTTCAAACATGTCCTGATTTTCATAGCCCAGCGAATACACATCAGCAGTTCTCACAACCCAAATGCTGGAAGAATGCAATCTTCTTCCATACTGTTCTTTAGCAAAAAGTAGTGCCATCTCAGGATCGGACGCATGAATGATGCCCACATGCACATGCTGATCTCCCCTTTTTTTCTGGTGGAACACTTCGAATGTTCCCCAGGCTTCCATTTCATTTACATGGGTAAATGTTTCCGCCTCATCAAGGTCAGCCCTGTTCAGCCGCGGATCAACGATGGGTGTTTTCAAATTCATTGCTCTACTATTTTGAATATCGAATCGGCAAGAAATCAGCCGGGCAAGCCTGTTCACAACTGACTATTCACTATTCACAATTCACTATTTTTTACGCCAATGGAGTTGTTGCCTGCTGCCTCGGATTCATCAACGCCATACGCACCCACTGGCCATGCTCTTCCGAGAATCTTCGTGTGGCAATCCGCTCAGCATTGCATGGTCCGTCACCATTGATCACCCGCTGAAACTCATCCCAGTCAGGATCGCTGAACTCCCATCGTCCCGTCTCAGGATTTTTGCGCAGATTTTCATCCGGTAAGGTCAATCCAAGCTCATAAATTTTAGGGATGTACGAATCAAGAAACTGATTTCTCATATCATCATTGCTTGCCATCTTCACCTTCCATTTCATCAATTGCTCACCGTGTAATGAATTTTTATCCGGCGGACCAAAGAAATGAATGATGGGCCGGTACCACCGGTTCAGTGCATCCTGCAGCATATCCCGCTGTGTATTTGTTCCTGTTGCAAGTGCCACAAAGGCATCATGACCCTGCTTGATGTGAAATGATTCCTCATAGCAAATCCTTTCCAGCGCACGGCAGTAAGGTCCGTAGGATCCCTTTGAATTCGCTACCTGGTTCACGATGGCGGCAGCATCAATCAGAAAGCCGATGACGGTAACATCTGCCCATGTAAGTGCAGGATAGTTAAACACGTTGGAATATTTTGATTTTCCGCTAAGCAGATCATTGATCATTTGTTCGCGTGACTTGCCGAGAGTTTCTGCTGCGCTGTAAAGCATTTGCCCGTGGCCCACCTCATCCTGCACCTTTGCAATGAGCGCCATCTTGCGTCTGAATCCTGGTGCACGCGTGATCCAGGCTCCCTCTGGCAGTGATCCCATGATTTCACTGTGAGCGTGCTGCTCGATGAGCCGGATGAGCTGCCGCCGGTATTCGTAAGGCATCCAGTCCTGTGGCTCTACTTTATCCCCGCTGCTGATGAGTTTTTCAAATGCGGAAAGTTTTTCCGGATCGTCCTGGTTCTGCTCGGTTTCCTGGTTTGTTGGTTCTAAGAAAACATATCCTCCGCCGTACATAATTAAAGAGTTTAAAAGTTTAGGGTTCCGGTTTCTTTATCCTTCTGAAAAAGGAAACATTTTTTGCTCGCTTGTAATTGCCCGGGCATGTTATTTTCTAATTCCAACGAGTATCAGCTTTGCCAGGTTCTCCGAAATCTCATCAGGTGAAAACTTTCCTCCGGGATCATACCATTCGTGTACCCAGTTCAGTGAGGAAAAGATCATGAGCACAATGAAAGTTTCATCCTGCCGGCTGAAAATTTTTTGCGCCATCCCGTCCCGGATGATTTGCCTGAAGATATTTTCATACTTCCTCCGCATTTCCCTGAATTCACCCAGGTACGGTTCACTCAGATAGCGCCAGTCATGAAAAAAAACCGCAGTGGCATCCAGGTTTTCAGTAATCACATGTATGTGTGAGCGGATCGCATGCTGTAGCATCCTGTCTACTTTCTTCTCTTCCTTCAGCGCTTTTTCCACACCGGTAAAAAAATCATTTGCAATACGAAAACAAATCTCTTTGAGGATGCTCTCCTTGGAATCAAAATGATTGTAGAAGCTTGCTGCCTCAATCCCTACATGATCGGCTAACTCACGCATTGAAACAGCACGGTATCCCTTCTCACGAAACTTATTCATTGCCACCTTCGTGATCTGATCCTTTCTTTTTATTCCGGCTTGCCTGGGCATGTTTTACTAACAGTTGTTAGCAAAGATAGATTCTGATATTGGAATGAAAAAATTCATTTGAAAAATAAAATACCCGTTCCGGGATGAAGAACCCGGCAATTGAATCACCGGGAATTTACAGCGAGGTATCTGAGGTAGATCGCTGCAATTAAACTTCCGGCTGCGCTGAATATGAACATTGCCTCCGGTGATACATTATACCAGATCAGGCCTGCTGCACTGCTGGCAAACATGAGGGTGATGGAGTTCCACCCCGTATAGAATCCAATAGCAGAAGCAGTTTCAGTTCGGGGAACTGTATTGCTGATAAGGGCTTTTCCCACTCCTTCAGTAGCTGCTGCGTAAATTCCATACAGGATCAGCAGTGCCACAATCATTGAAGTGCTGTGAGCGAGCGACATGCCCGCATATACCACAGAAAAAATAAGAATGCCAATCACCAGCATCCGCTTCATCCCAATTTTATCAGCAAGCCTCCCAATGGGAAAAGCAAAAAGCGCAAAAACAAGATTGTACAGGATATAGGCAACCAGTACTGCGGTATCATTACCAGAAACTTCCTTTGCACGCAGCAACAGGAAGATATCAGAGCTGTTCATGAGCCCGAAAAACAGGAAGCCAATCATCAGCTTCCTGAATGCGGGCGGCGATCTTTTCCAGTAAAAAAATTTTTCAGTAAGTGATCTCGGCTCAGGTTTTACAAATTCTCCGGAACGTTCCCTTATAAAAAAGGTGAATGAAACGCTGAGTAATGCGGGAATGAATGCGAGGATGAAAAGCATTTTGTATTCACCCGGGTTAAAATGAAGGTAGATCAACGCTAAAAGGGGACCCATTGCAGCACCAAGAGTATCGAGGGCCCTGTGAAATCCGAATACGGTGGCTTTATGTTCGGGTAACGATTCATCGGATAGCAGTGCATCGCGTGCACCGGTGCGCAGTCCCTTGCCAAGGCGGTCAATTGTTCGCGAAGAAAAAATCCAGAGCGGAAATGTGAATGCTGCCATCATGGGTTTTGAGATGGCACTCATCAGGTAACCGAGCCGGACAAAGGGAAGCCGTTTTCCTGACTCATCACTTTTGCTGCCGAAATACATTTTGCTGATGCCAGCGATGGCTTCTGCAAACCCTTCAAGCACACCAATCAGCACCGTAGTAAAGCCGATCGATTGAAGAAAGAGCGGCATGACCGGATAGAGCATTTCACTGGAAACATCAGCGAATAAGCTCACGAGCGACAACAAGAGGATGGTTCGGGTAATAATTTTTCTCATAGGAATTATGAGCGAAAAACTTCGTTCAGTACTTGCAGTGATTTAGGCATTGTAAAGTTGGGAACATGAAGCTGATAATATTGTAGCAGCGCTTCAAGTAAATTTCTTCTGATGCTTGTTGCGATGTTTGCTGAATCATTTTTAATCAGCAAAGAAAGATTTTCAGAAAGCGGTGGATGAATCACATGAGGATGAATGGTAGCATCGGCAATAAAATTTCCTTCCATCAAATCAAAGTATGAGTTATCTGCGCTGTATTCTCCATGAGGATACAAACCAAGGAAAGACGATAATTCGAGTAAAAACCGCAGAAGAAAATCTGCCGGAATATTTTTCAACCTGTCAAGCGACACGAGTTTTTCGGTAATAAAAGCAAACATCGAAGCATTGGCTTCCTCCTCCCGGATACATTTGTTCAACATCTCAATCATAAACAAACCTACCGACCCCTTTAGCGGATCAAACAATAGCGAGCTGAAAACATAGAAAGGCTGCATCTCTTTTATACGATGAAGATTCCGGTGCTCATGATGGTACACTTCCATATCCAGCATGCTCATCACCTGCAATTGCGCGGCCTTGGTTTTTGATTTTGAAGAGCGGATACCATTTACAATATAGGATTGCAGGCCAAACTTCTCAGTATAAATCTTGCTGATCACACTGGTTTCCCGGAATTTTATGGTGCGAAAAACAATGCCACGCGTTCGGTAGATCATGGAATTTCAAATGTAAGCGCAAACCAATTATCGGTTGTGTATTTAATAAGAGCAGTCCGGAATAACCTTAAACAGGAATGGTTAAATAAATATTTAAAAATGGTAACTTATGCAAATTAAATGCGTAGACTTGATTACAGTTATTTCAACTCCTTTATGTTGGAAGGCCTCTTCACTTGGATAATACGCTTTAATTGAAAATACTCTTACTCATTTCGTTTATTTTTTTTCATATGTGCCTTCAGGCTCAAAACCTATTGCCAAATGCAAGTTTTGAAGATCATACTTCCTGTCCTACAATGGCGGGGCAAGTGGATTCAGTTACTCACTGGTTTCAGGTGACTGAATCTCCGGATTATTTCAATTCGTGCAGTCCAATTTCAAGCTTATCGGTTCCAAATAATCTCTTCGGTTATCAGCTTCCAGTTTACGGGGATGCTTATTGCGGGATGTGGTGTTATAATCCCTCGCCAAACTCCCGCGAGTATATCGGAACTGAGCTGGATAATCCTCTCGTAATTGGGCAGCAATATTTTGTGTCATTCAATATCAATCTGGCTGGAGCCCCCTTGGTTGTGTATTGGGAATAGATAAAATGGGATGCAAACTGTCAACTATTACATTTGACCATGAAAATCTTCAACCCAATAACACCGCACAGTTTTATACTGATTCAATTATTACCGATACCTTGAACTGGGTGTCAATCAAAGGTAGCTTTGTTGCTGATTCTGCATATAAATTCATTGCTTTCGGTAATTTTTTTGATGATATGCATACAGATACTTTAGGCTTGGGAATAAATACCCAGAATTCTTACTATTATATTGATGATGTATGCCTTAGCCCAGATTCGCTGGTATGCTTTCGACCTGTATCTGTAGGCG
>JBDSEA010000054.1:0-21036 GCA_039920305.1 Chitinophagales bacterium | reverse complement strand
GCACAACATCACCGGGTCAGATCAAAAGCACGCTTTCAATAGCCTCCTGCGGGTGGGTCAGTTGGGTGTGAATTCACCGGGTCAGTTCGAAGTGAATTCACCGGGTCAGTTGGGTGTGAAATATTCAATGGGTGTTGAAGAGATTTACAGTTCCAAATCGCCGGGGAAGGGCTGTGGCAAAAACCCATTTTCCTCTGTTCAGATAAATGAATTTTCTTTGAGGTACATAGTAATAGACTCCATACTGAGGTATAAAGTAATAATCCACATAATCGTAACCTACGGGTCCCCATTCAGGCTGCAAGCCGATATTCACGCTTATACCAACCTGTGCCTTCGAAGTTCCGAAAGCAAAAACAAGTGACAGAAGAATTACGGTACTTAAAATAATTTTTTTCATGGTTATTGATTTTGAGTTTCCCTTAATACAGAATGATGCCAAAACGTGAATGATTGCTTCTTTATTGGTGAAAAGAAGATGGGGCTCAAGTCTTTTTCATAACCAGGTATTGAAACATATTAATAATGGTTTCTTCAAGCGTAAACTGCTGCTTCCATCCGGTGGCATTTTTCAGCCTGGAAGAATCACCGTATATAATTGCTTCATCACTCGGGCGTAAAAGCTTCTGATCTACCTGTACATTCAGCTTTAAACCTATGGCCTTTTCAATGAGTGGAATGATGTCTCTTACGCGGTAAACATTCTCTCCGCTCACATTATATACTTCACCGGGGATTCCTTTTTCTGAAAGGAGCACCATCGCATTCACCAGGTCACGCACATCGGTGATGGCCCTTTTGGTTTCAAGGTTACCGACACGAAAAATATTTTCAGCGCCATTCATAATGTCAAATGCACGCTTGACAAAATCACTCGTAACGTCATTGGTTTTTCTCGCACCGGTCGTGTTGAAGATGCGAACCCGTATGCACCTGATTCCAAAGTTTTGGTGGTACTGAAATGAAAGCAGATCCTGCCCCACCTTGCTTACCCCATATGGATGGAGGGGAAGCAGCGCCGCCGATTCATTTACTGGGGTATTATCCGGAGTAAGCGAAGCGCCATATTCCGCGCTGGAACACGCCACGATGATCATGGGATCATACTCAGGCTCCTCTAACCTGATCTTTTTTACAGCTTCAAAAACATTCACCGTGCCGCCCATATTGGTTTCGATGGTTTCATTCGGCTTCTCCCACGAAACAGTAGGATAACTCTGCGCCGCAAGATGAAAGACTTTCGAAGGGCGGTACATATTAATGAATTGATGCACCTTGGCCGGGAAGGTAACATCGAGGCGCCGCGCAATGCAGTTTTTCTTAATATCCGCCACATCAATCGTTGGCTTGTGCCAGGTGCCAATGATGTTTTTTAAAGGAAGAATTTTTTTGTAGTAATCAACCAGGTGAGAGCCCACCATTCCTGCCGCGCCGGTGATAAATACAACCTCATGCTGCTGATCCATTCATTGCGAGTTTATAAACCTCATTTACTTTTTGGCCAATGAGCTGCCATGAGAATTTTTCGTCGGCGGTTTTTTTTGCGTTGATTCTAAGCTTGTTCAGCTTGGTTTCATCATTGATGATGGAAAGAATTTTTTCCGCGAGGTCATTCTCATCTTCGTTTTTAAACAATACTCCATTCTCACCGTCAACAATAATTTTTTTAAACGTATCCAGGTCGGATGCCACGATGGCTGCACCATAATCGAGCGAGCGGATCATCACTCCGCTCGAGTAAATCTCGCGGTAGGGCAGAACCACCACATCTGCCGCAGCAAAATACAATGGAATCACCTCATTGGGGACATAGGAATAGTTGAGAATGCAGTCGTCTGCAAGATTTTTTTCTTTCACAATGGTATCAAACAGGTCCTGTTCTACTTTCCATGGCCTTCCCACAACCATCAGCTTTGCACCCTTCAATTTGCCACATACGTTTGACCATGCCTTCAGTAAAACATCGAGTCCTTTTACTTTCTTTATCTGACCGAAGAAGAGAACAAGCTTCTGGTCTAAAGGAAGATTCAGCTGCCGGCGTGCTTCCATCCGGTCAATGGTTTTATTAAACAGGAAATCGGAATCACCGTGAGGAACGATGTGAATTTTCTCTTCAGGGAAAAGAGGGAAATATTTTTTTACAGATTCCTTTGCATATTCACTGTGAACAATGATGCGGTCCATCAATTTCCCGAATTTTGCATACTTCGAGATATTGGTTTTCTCTCCGAATTTATCGAAGCTTTCCACATCATGAATGGTGGCGACGATCCTGAATCCTTTTCTCTTAAAAAGTAAAAAGTTGAGGTATTCGCGGCCGGCAAAATGATAGACATGAAAATGCACCACTTTTAAACCTGAATCAGCGGCATGACTGGAGGCCTGGTAAGAACCAAGTGCGTAGCGGATGCCACGCAATAATTTCAGGTCTTTGCCATAAATTTTTTTGAAGGGCTTTTCTGTTTTAAAGGGAAAAGAAAACTGCGTATCGAGTTTTGTTTCATCACATGTGTAAAAGACGAGATCAGTACCCTGTTCTGCTACTGCCTTGCACAATCCGAAATCATAAAAATCATTTCCGCTGTGTCCGCCAATGGGTTCTACCATGGCGACATGCAATCTCCCGTTATTATTCATACCATGCGCTCAGGTCCCTGTCGAGCAGTTTTTCCAGTTCCATTACGTCAGGCGTATAAATTCGTTTCAATTCCTGAATAATTTCTTCATTCTTTCCCTCTTTTCGATCACGGGTAAGAAACAAGTTTTTAACTGCCTCTACACTCTCATAAGGCACAAGGGTTTTGGCAAACTCCCGCAGTTTCTTCTGTGAATACAGGTATCGGAAGACCGGATTCCGGGGTACTGAATAGGTATTGTATTTTCCTTCCAGTCCGGGGATATGGGTCTTGTCAATCTTCAGGAAATCAAAAACAGAAAGAATCATGCTTTCCAGTTTATCCGAGAGGTCATCATGAATGAAAACCTTTACTCTTTCCTTTCCAAAGGCGTCAAGATAACGCTTCACCTGCTGATGATAGAGCCCCAGTTCAACATACTGCTGATAGAATAGATGCGCATTCTTATTCCGGGATTTTTTGAAAACAATGGACTCGAGTGATTCATTCACGTAGCCAAGCTTATGCTCCATATAATAATGAGAGTATGCGCGGTCGATGGGATTGCGTAATGACATGATGATATGTGCGTCAGGCACCATTGCCTTTATCCGCTTCGATACAGCAGGATAAAAAAGGTAGGAGACGCTTGCCTCACCAACAGCTTTATGATGACCATTGGCTTCAGCAAATAGCCTTCGGTATTCTTCGATTGTTCCGACACCCTTCTCCTTGTGATAGAGATTTTGATCAATGGTATCCTGGTAGGAGAAAAAATTAGGCTCTTTTAAGGGGCTCATGAATACCTCAGGATGGCGCTTTAAATAATAGTATAGCGAGGTGGTACCTGCCTTAGGGGCGCCTACAATAAAAAAATTAGGAAACTTTTCCATCACGATAACCAATCCGGTAATTGCTTAATTCCCTTCCCCTTGAGGAATTCGGCTAACCGTTTATTATAAGGACTGTAAATATGACTCAGGTTATTTCTTTCCTCATCGCTCATACGCTCACTCTTTTGATCCCCCGCATTCACACCCTTGTAAAGCGACCGCAAAAATCGCTTAAAACGAATGTTCTTTCTCCAGAATGATTCAAATTTTTTGTTAACACTCAATAAAGTTTTGTGTAACCACTTGTTGCGGTATCTAATGGTTTGGTTTTCAATGCTGAAATCGCTGGGTGAATATACACTAAAGTCCAGCTCAAGCCATTTACAGAGACCCTTCATGAAAGATGAGGCATCATTTTTTAAATCCTCGAAAAACAGAATCTTAAGGTTACCGCCGAATTTCTCAAACCATGGAGGCAGATACTCAATATAAAATCCTTCACGGATTCCCCGCGAGAGAATGGCTTCTTCATCATCACGTTGTTGGCTCATTTCAATATTCGAAAGCTTTACTGATTCTTCTACGAAGGTTTTGAAGGTAATGTTGCTATCCAGGTAGGTGTTTGCCTTTTTACGCTGATAAAAAGAATACAGACGATCTGCAGGATTCCTTAAAATAAAAATAATCTTAACCTGATCACCCAGCTCCTTCTTAATGCGGCTGCCAATTACTTCCCTGCCATAGACATAGCTGGGACTTGCTTCAAGAAAATATTTTTTTTCACTTTCACAATGGCTCCAGTATTTTGAATATGATTCCATGGTTCCAATTTCCTTATTAAACATTAAGGGCATGAAAAAGCCAATTTCCTTCGTGGATGATCCGCAGACATCAGGATGCATGGCAAGGTAGGTGAATACGGATGTAGTGCCTGCCTTATGCACGCCACCTATTATGAGATTGGGAAGTTTTTGGTTAGCCACTTTTATAAATGTGAAAGGATTTTAATATCAGCCGGGCTTGATATACCTGCGGTCGGGATGAAGCTCAGTATAATAAAAGAAATAATGAATGGCAACAAAAACGGAGGCAATGGCGATACCGGGGTCGAACCAGCTTCCGCCTGTTGGGATACCCCGAACAAAAAAGAAGATCAAAAAGTAAAGAACGGCCTGATAAAAGGAGCTATTTCGCGAAGTTGTGATCTTGCGGTGATGACTGAACACCAGATAATATTGATACAATCCTATAAGCAAGCCAAGAATTCCAAACTGCCAGATGATACCCAGAATTCCTATGTCTGAGGGATAATAATGATCAAGATCCTGGGGCTGACCGCCCCAGTCGTTATCCGTTTTTCCATTTCCAAATAGCCAGCTCATGTCATTCCGCGCAAAGTATTTAAAAGCAATCGCTGATTCCCGGATTCGTGCCTGTGCAGAAGCTTCCGCTACCTGGTGCCCTGTTAGTACCTGATATACATCATAGTACATATGCTGAACACGTGAAAGAACATCAGGAAAAACAAAGTAAAGCATAAGGATTCCTGAAATCAGGGCAGTCCCAAAGCCGAGAGCATACACGATAATCTTATCCCACTTCAGATTAAGCAGGAAATAAACTCCAAAGGTTCCTGCAAGTGCAAGCGAAGTTCCGCGCTTTTGGTTTACAAAAAATATGTAGGCGAAAAAAACGATGAAAAATATTCCATACCATAGCTTATTGGTTCTTACGAATCGGATGAAATAATAGATAGAGGCAAAAGCAAACACAAAAATGTCAAACTCGAACTGACACCCCCCCTTCACGGAGTTACAATAGACGAACAGTGTTCCGGCATAATGATTCGGGTTAAGAGTAAGAATGAGCAAGACGAATACCGGCAGTTGAAGCCACGCCCCGAAAAGCAGGGCATCGCGTACGATTTTCAGATCAATGACTTTCACCTTAAGCAGGTAGAAAAAAAGAAATCCCAGGAAGATGGGTATCCATGATTTTTCTGATTTCATGCCTGTGAAGACCGGCTGTCCGTAATAGATGTTTGCCATAATCCCCGCTGACAACATCACATACATGATCATGATCACTGCCCAGTATTCATAGCGTGAAAAACTACCTGCCTTATTAAACAGCTTGTCAAAAAAATAGATGAGAAAGAATGTGAAATAGACAAATAGCAGGGGATACCCTACAAATATTAAATAGAACAGGGAAATCGGGCTTTTTATAAGAACACCAAAGGCGCTGATGAACAAGCCATACACACCAAGAACTTTCAGCACACGCTTTAGAGTGAGCTGAGCAGGATTTTCTGCTGAAAAAGATGGAGCGGTTAATTCTAATCCCGTGTGCACGTGCGCTTACCGAAAATAATTTTTAGGATGAGAAGTGACTCTCTTGAATTACCTTCTGTGATATTTTTCATGGCTTTAAGCAAAAGGCGAATCACCGGTGCGAAAATAAGATAAGGGTAATAAAGTTGATAGAATAGCATCCAGCCCCGATACTTGCAGCACATGAAGAACAAGGGTCTTTTTTTTGATTTGATTTCTTTGCCTGTGGTAACTCCTTGTTTATGATAGATCACACTTTTGTAAGCATAACCATGCTTCCATCCCTTTTTGCTTCCACGTACTTCCCAATCCATTTCTTCGAAATAGGCATAATACACGTCGTTCATCAAGCCCACATCTTCAAGAAATTCTTTGCGGATGAAGAGTGATGCTCCATATACATAATCAAATTTTACGTCATCCCGGTCATACTGCCCATGGTCATTTTCTTTTAAACCAAGGTGATAGCTCCATGTTGTCCATTTGTTGAACATGCCTCCAATGGCATTGATCTTATCGGGCCACCGGTACCATCGCAGCTTCGATCCGATGATACCGACTTTTTCCTTTTCCGGTTTGTATTCTGCATCCTTCTCGATTAAAAATTTCAATGCGTCAAAATCGAGGGTTGTATCATTATTTAATAGCCATACGTAAGCACCATCACCTTTTTTGAGTGCATAGCGTGAGCCGGCATTATTACCGCCTGCGAAGCCAATATCATTTCTTGCCTGAATAAGAATCAGAGGAAAAGCAAGTGATGATTGGTGAATTATCAAAGACGAATTTTCTTTTTGTGGATCTCCGCCGGCTTCTCCCTCCTTAACTTCATATTCAATATATGGAATAGGTTTTTGGGATAAAGGAAGGGTAAATTGCCTGATCTGCTCCGGAGGAGATAATTCGGGTATAAATTTTCCATCCGCCCAATCCTTAATGATTTGTAATGATGCCGGCGTGTTGTTATCAATCACAACCACCTGAAAGTTCTGATAGGATTGCTTTGAAAGAGATTCAATAGTTTCAATGGTGTTGTTATGACCATTGAAGTTGACCAGGACAATGTAAACTTTTGGAGCCATCAGCAATGAAATGGGAATAAGAAATTTGAAAAAGATTTTCCGGACAGCAATAACATCTACTTTCCCTGCCCGGCTGGATTAGTCAACCGTGTGTTTTCCATCCATGAAGAAAGATCCCGGTTCAGCAATTTGGAAAGCTTCTCTACATCATCACTAAAAATGCGCTGTAGAAATTTTCGCTCATCAGGTTTGATCCGGGGCAAATCCTTGTCAGTATAGAATGTTTTCTTGAATTTGCTCTTTACTGATTTTGGCAGCACAGATTTCAGCCAGTCCTTCACGCGTTTCCGGGTGTTGAGTTTAGAAATGAATTTATTTTTAGGAATAAAGCTCGGGTTGTATTTTTTACTAAAATCAATTCCTGTTTTCTCATTCACACCCAGGAAGCGAAAGATATCCTTCATAGTTGCTTCTGGGTTTTTTATGAAGTCGTCAAAGAAATATATATGCAATTGCTCTTTTGGAAAAATTTCCATGAACCTTTTCACTTGCTCATAATACTGCCCGATCTCTATGTACATGTTGCTGATGCCCCACCCTTTTGGATTGCGGGCCATGTCCTTCTTCAAGGCAGTCATGAAATCCTCAGTCTCATACCCGATGCGAAGATCCATCAGGTAATGGCTGAATGCGCGATCAACAGGGTTGCGGAGCATCATTAAAATTTTTGCATCCGGAAATTTTGCCTTTATATTTTTTGCAGCCTCGGAAGAATTGAGATAAGAATTTGTAACCTCACCGATTGCCTTTTCCTCTTTAACTTTTTTAAAAAGCCGGGTGTACTCATTCCAGTCCTTCACAAATGCATGAAATATTACCTCCTTCATATCACCCTCCAAAAATTTTGACAGGTCCTTGTTGAGGGAGCGGGCATAGTTTGCCCGAAACTTTGTGTTGTCAATATCTGTGCTGAAATGATGGGTTTCCTTGATGGGAGCCATGTATACTTCAGGGTGAAGCTTCAAATATTCATAAAGTGAAGTAGTCCCGCTCTTTGCTGCACCTACTATAAAAAAATTGGGAAGTTTATCTGACATCCAGGATTTACATATCGCCGCGAAGATAAGAATGAGAATCTTCGGCACAGCTTAATAACCTTTAAACCATCCATGCACTTAAATCCCGATCAATCAAATCCTGCAATTTTAAAACGTCATCATGAAAAATTTTTCCGAGCTGCTCGCGGGTTTCAGAGCTCATTTCTTTCTTCTCAAGATTGTATTTATAAACGGTGCTTTGAACTTTAAGCCGGGCTTTCCTTCTGAGTTCCTGGGGTAATAATTTCCCGAGAAAGCTCTTCAATGGATTTTTCTTCTTTAAGAATTTATTCAACGCTTCCACTTTAGGTTCGCCACTTACATTGAGTGCATCACCAAAATCAAGTGGCATCCTATCAATCTCAAGGAAATCTTCGAGTGAATTCACCACACCTGAAGAGTCTTTTCTCAAATCATCACTCAAATAAATCTTAACTGAAGGAAAATTATCCATGTATCCTTTAACCTGTTCGTAATACATTCCGCGGTGCAGGTACTGATAATCGAAATGCCAGTTGTTTTCCCTCCGCCAATCTGCTTTCTCCAGAGCTTCTTCAAATGAAAGTGATTCAGCACCATCACGCAGCTTGTGCATGTACTGGGAAAAAGCGCGGTCAACGGGGTTGCGCAATACAATAACAATCTTAACCTGTTCAGGATGCGGATGAATGCGCCTGATGTTTGCAATTGCTTTATCATAAAAAAACAGATAGGTGGTGGAAGATTCGCCTCGGATTTTTTTTTCTGTTCCCACCTCAAACAATTTTAGGTAATCATCAAGATGGTTCACGAGAAAGCGCGGTTGAGTAATAAGCTTCCCATTATTAATGAATTGAAGTTCTTCCTCGGGCCACACAAAATATCCGGGTTCCTTCTTTTTGCTCATGTAAACCTGTGGGTGCTGATCGAGTGCATAATGCAGCGCAGTGGTTCCGCTCTTGGCTGCACCGACAATAAAAAGGTTTGGAAAGAGGGAATTATGTGATAGGAGGGGTGAATTGGGAGTCATGGGTTTAATTTATTGCCAGCATTCATAACACGGATTTAGTAACCCCGCATTTATGCCTGGATTTTCTGAAATAATTTCAATCGGCGTCAGCCGAATTTTTAAATTTATTTTTGGCAAAAGCCACATCTCTCCTGCATGTTTTCCTGACCTGAAGGTCGGGGTATTACTGGTCGGAGTTATTAAACGTTGAGGCTATTAAAAAAACCTCATTCGAAATTCAACTTGATCATCTTCAAATTAATCTTATCAGCTCAAAAACTTTATGAAGAATACCAACTGCTTAAATCCCGGTGAATCATTTTTTCCAGGCGATGAATATCATCAATAAAATATTGATGGATCAACTCTCTTTCCCGGTTCGGATCCAGCCTCGGATTTTGAATTACCCCGGTATTCTTTCCACTTAAAAATTTTTGAAAACTTCTTCTCACCGTTTTAGGTAGCAGTTTGCCCAGAGTATTGCGAAAAGAATTTTGCCTGCGCGTTAAATCGTGAAGGGTTTTGCTTTTTATTGTTGTTGCTTCATTGGTGCGGATATCCAAATCCAATTCAATTCTTTTTACTCCAAGAAAATCCTGTAACTTATCAAAGGTGTCTTTTCTGTTTTTGATAAAATCATCTTCAAAGACTAAAAAGAGAAAATTCCCCTCAGGAAACAGCTTTTTGAAACGATCAACCTGCTCAGAATAAAATCCTCGCGAGAAGTAACTGAAATTAAATTTTTTTTCAGGTTCATTCTTCATCCGCTCATTTTCCTTTTCTACTGCCTCATCGAAAGAAAGCTCTTCAAATCCTTTTCGCTTGCTCATTAAAAAATGAGAGTAAGCGCGCGCAACGGGGTTCCTGAAAATAAAAATCATCTTCACTCCGGTACCAAGAGTATCAAAAATCCTTTGAGCTGATTTTTCTTCAAACATCATCGCCGGATCCACTTCACCAACAGCTTCCTGATTTTTCCACTCACTGAAGAATTCTTTTTCATACCACTGAACTCCCCTCAAATATTTTTCTTCGTACACAAAAAATTTAGTCTCCTTAATTTTTTGAGGAAGAAAAATATCGGGATGCTGTTTGAGAATTTCATACAGCGTTGTAGTTCCCGATTTCTGCGCTCCGGGGCAGAGGAAGTTTGGAAGCATCTAAGCGAAATAAGTTTTATACTTCATCAAATGTAACGGATCAGTGAGGAAGACCCTCCATTCAACCAGCTCACTCTATTCCTCCTACCTGATCTTCAACAGATGCTCCGTCATCATCCTTCTTTTTCTTTTCAGGTTTTAATGCGCGTCTTAATTCTTTGAGGAATGTTTTCGGTTTCACATTGAACAAGTCTTTGAGGTCAAGAGTATAGAAGCCGTAATATCTTTTAATAAGGAAGAATGGAATCATGTTCATGAGTAAAACACCAAAAGTATTTACACATGCGGCTCCCACAGCACCATAAACCGGTATCAACAGCAGATCAAGAACCACTGCTACAATGGTTGCAAGAACCATCAGGTTACGATTGAGTTTCTGCTTGCCGGTCATAATGAGAATATTGTTCACCGGACCTGTTGCTGCATTGATGAACTGACCTATGGCAAGAATGATCAGCGACATGTTTCCCTTTATAAAATCTTCCCCGAAGATGCCCATAATAAACGGAGCTGCAATGATTACAACGGCAAGGATTGGCGCAGAGCACCAGAAGATAATTTTTGTGACAAACTGTGCAGACTTTCTTAACTCATCCATCTTGCCCTGAGAAAAAAGCTCGGCAAACTTGGGTGCCGCGGGAATCAAAAGAGCGATAAGCGCAATACGTGTGACGGTGGCCACCTTGAAAGCATTGCGGTAAACGCCTACATCTTCAATAGAAGCATAGCGACCCAGGATAAATGTATCTGCATACCCCCTGACGAGTGAAGCGAAGGCGGCTACAAATAATGAAATGCCGATCCAGAATTTTTCATTAAAGTTGATCCCCTGCTCCACTTGTGTGGAGAGATAGCGCGAATATTTAAGCCACCAATACACACTCAACAGGCTTGTGAGTGTAATGAAGGCTGTATAAGTCACCACCGGAACATACAGATCACGACGGGAGGTGAATAACAGAATGCCCCCAAGAATGAGTATCCCGAAGAGGAAGTTACTTACATTATGCAAAAATGCATACTCTTTAATTTTTTTAAGTCCCCTGATTCCCCCTGTGCTGATCTGAAATACAGTAAGTGGAAGCAATGCCAGGGAAGTGATTTGAAAATAGGGAGTCAGGTCTGGTTTTTTGAAAATCTCACCGGCAATCTCCTTTGAGAAAAAGTAAATAATTGCCGATACAAACAAGCTAAGTGGTATAGAAACCAGCAGTGATTTATTATACAGGTCCTTAATTAAACCCATCTGCCTCTTCACATAATACTGTGCACCGAAGCGGGTCATCAAAGTATCAGAGCCGAGCTTGGAAATGCTATTGGAGAAATTCAGAAGTGACTGACAAAGGTTGTAAACTCCAGTACCTGCCGCCCCGGTGCTTCGGGCAAGCATTACGGCAAATACCCAGTTCAGCCCCATACCGATCAGGCGGGTAGCAAAGGCAGAGAGACCACCCTTAAAAATTTCTTTACTGTGATGATCAGTTTCAGCGGAAACAGCTTTAACGTCTTCCTCCATTATATATCCTGCCTTTAAAAGGCGCGGCAAAGGAAACTAAATTCAGCTAATTACTTTAGCCATGCGGACAAATCACGACCGGTAATGGCAGATAACTTCTGAATATCGGGCCGGAAATATTCAATAAGCATCCTCCTTGTTTCAGGATTCATAGATACTGTTTTTTCCATGAATTTTTCACGGAAGAATTCATTCGTTCGCACTCCCTTCCGCTTCGGAAAAAATATTTTGTATATGCTTTTGAATATGTTATCCGACATAAATAACCATCGGAGCACCGGATTTTTCCACTTCTTACCCCCCTTATTCCACTGGCGGGTGTAATCCACTGAAACACCGGGATTCACACCGAGGAATTCGAAGGCTCCTTTTAAAACCGCAGGCGGATCTTTTCGAAATTCATCATACCACATAATGTGAACATGGCTGAAATTATCCATGTAAGCCTTTACTGCATCAGCATACAGACCCATGCGCTTGTATTGCATGAAAAGTACAGCACCATTTCCCCATCGATCCTCTTCCTTTGCAAGTGCTTCCTCAAAAGTGAATTTTTCATCCGGGTTGTTTACATGAACAAAGTTGTAGGCAGAGTAGGCCCGATCAACAGGGTTACGGAGAATGATCAGGATCTTCACTTTATCTCCCAGATGTTTTTTAATGTTTGCAATAGCCTGCTCGTAAAAAAGCAGGTACATCACACTCGCTTCTCCTGCAGCCATTTTACCCTCTGTACCTGCGAAAAGCTTTTTATATTGCTCGAAATTATTGACAGATTTTTGAATTCTTCCCCTTACTTCTTCAGCAACAAAAAACTGTGGCTCTTTCAGCTGCGGCATGTAAACATCAGGATGCTGAATGAGGTAGTTGTACAGCGACCGCGTGGCTGACTTTCCTGCACCGACTAAAAGAAAGTTAGGGAGTGACATACGTTTTTAATGATCAGAAACAAAAACACTGAAAAATTACCTGATGCATCAGAATTAAGGGGTTATGTGAATTTTTAATTGCTGAATTCGCCCGGGTAAAAGTGATTCTTAATATCCCGTGCCAATTGGGATGAAAAAATGGCTGCTCCATCTTTATTCATGTGATTGTCAAAAAAATATCCGAGATGAAGATAGCCTGAATCCTGACTGTAATCTTTAAACGGAATATTGTATCTGCTGCACACTGCTTTTACTGAATCATAGGATGGTTCTTCACCAAAGGGCGCAAGCGCAGGTGACATGCACACTACAACCCTTGTTCCTTTTTCAGCAAGTGATGAAAGTATCTCTTTAAATCCGCTGATTTTTTTTGGATCAACTCTTTTACCCGGTGATAATCGTAATTTTTCATTCTGCCTGATCAATTCCCCGGCCTTGCTCTCTGTTATTATTCCTTTCAACGGCTTGAAGCCAGAATCTGATTTTCTGTTCTTGAAAATCCCACTGAGAATATCGAGTAAGGAAGAGTTGAACGGATAAATTGCTGAAGCCATTTTAAACCTTTCGGTATTCAGTTGCAAAACCCATTCTTCCATCGCATGCAGGCGGAACCAGAAATTATCCCAGGAATGGCCACTGATTCTGGCGGGCTTTACAAACCAATTACCTCTATCACCACTGCCGGCACGAATACCCTTTAATAAATATATTGACCGCACATCAGAATGGTTCCTGTAATAGGGAGCCAGCACATTCAAACGGTCATAATGCAGATCACGGAAATACATTTCTTCAGGATTCAGGTCAATGATTACAAGCTTTGGCACGTACCGTGCAAGTGCCCTGCGCACTATGGCCTGTTCATAAAATATGGTTTGGCCGTCATGCCCTGCATTGTAAACTGAAATTCCCAGGGAATCTGCGATGATGACCGGATTGTAATTTCTTCTTCCTCTTGATGATCCGAGAATGAAACCCTCCGCGTGCATTTTTGTGAAGGTGAATGTTGTTTCAGCATTTGGTCCTGCTTTCTGCCTGAAATACAAATAGTGCAGCATGGCGCCTCCAATCTGATCGAATATAATTATTGCAACAAGCAGAATAATGCCGTTACGGAAAAATTTAAAAACCCCTTTTGCCCTGGTTTCCATTTATATCAGTAGAATTAAAGATTTTAAGATTACTGTTCACTTCCTATTTATGCACCTTTCCGGATCATTTCCATTGCCCCTCTGGCTGTAATGCATTTCAAAACTTAAATATTAAAACTGAAAATAAATAAACTGGCTCGCATCAAAAACCCCGATAAGCAAAATGACAGCGATCACCGCCGCATAGAAAACATATTTACCCCACGTTTTCTTCGGTTCAGGAAATATTGCTTCTTTATCTTTTGTATAATTTTCCTGCCATTCTTCAATCACAAACAGCACGATGATGCCGAACAAGCCATACCATAATGTGGACGCATCCCCATCGTAGAATTTGAAACTCTTAAAGCTGAACATCTGCTGGTAATAAAAGAGCGCGTCGCTCACACTTCCGGAGCGAAAGAAGATATACGAGAATATACCGGCATGAAAAGCAATCAGCGTATTAACGATCCTCCCGAAAAGCGGATGGATCCCATAAACGATTTGATCGAACTTTTGCAGTTGCTTTCTGAACACCAGTCTTGTAGTAAGGAAAAAATAAAAGACGAGGAAGCACAGGACATAGGTCCAGTTAGCACCATGCCACAATCCTGCGAGAAACATGAGCACTCCAAGATTAAAGATGCCGCGCCACTTTCCTTTGCGATAGCCGCCAAGGGGAGTGAATACATAATCCCGGAACCATGTAGTAAGTGAGATATGCCAGCGAGTCCATACTTCACCCACTGATTGGCCAAGATAAGGGCGCCGGAAATTCGTCATCAGCGTAAACCCCATCACACGCGCCGATCCGATAGCCATATCACTGTAACCACCAAAATCGCAGTAGAGCTGAATGGCAAACATCCATGCGGCAACCCAGAATGTAAGCGGCTCTCCTGTATGCGCATGAGGAAAATTGAACACATTGGAAACATAGGCTCCAAGGCGATCTGCTATCACTACTTTCTTAAACAAACCCCACAGCATCAGCTTCAATCCGCTCACCACACGGTTATAATCGAACTCATGCTTTTCATAAAATTGATGGATAAGATTCTGCGGACGCTCAATCGGGCCTGCAACAAGCTGCGGATAGAACATGACGTAAAGCGAATAAATACCAAAATGACGCACGGGCTTAAAATTTCCACGGTACACTTCAATCGTATAACTCATCGCCTGAAAAGTGTGAAAGGATAATCCAATAGGGAGAATTATATTGAGGTAATTGATGTCCGGCTGAGCATGAAACAGCTCTAATATCCACAAAGTATTCATCACAAAAAAGTCGTAATATTTGAAGACTGCGAGCACACCTACATTGGCTGCAATGCTCATTAGCAAAAAAAGCTTTCGCCGTGTTCCCTGCGCCTGATCAATTAGAATTCCTGCGAAATAGTCAATAATGATGGTAAAGAACAGAATGACAATGTAAATGGGGATAAAAAACATGTAGAACACACAACTGCTGATGAGCAGGTGAACCCATCGCCATTTCTGAGGAAGGAGAAAATAAAGAAGGGTGACTACCGGAAAAAAAACAAGAAACGCAAAAGAGTTAAATACCATGTAGTCCTGAGTAAAAAGTCGTTAGTTCCTGGCAAATCGGAGTTTTTCAGGCGGGCGCAAATATAGATAGCGATAGCCGGTGAATGTATCATCATACAGCGAAATGGATATCTCCCCGTATCTGTATGGATCTCCAATCCAGAAACAAAGATGTTTTCTGCTTTCTTATGCCGGGAATTCAACAATAAAAAAAGGATTCAGCAAATTCTCCTTATTATATTGCAAAGGCTGTTTGGTATTCCAGTTCAATACTCTTCCACCTGCTATTTCAACTACTGCTTGCCCGGCAGCAGTATCCCATTCCATGGTAGGTGCAAAACGCGGATATACATCAGCCTTTCCCTCAGCTACAAGGCAGAATTTTAGCGAGCTTCCTGAAGAAACAAAGTAAACCTCCTTGCCATCCTTTTTCAGGTCCTCTACGAACTGCAATGTTTCATCACTCAGGTGGGAGCGGCTTGCGACCACATTCACCTTATTCATTCCGCGCCAGTTATCTCTTTTCTTAAGTGAAGTTTTGGTTCCATCTTCATTCACAAAAAAACTTCCCTCACCCTTCATGCCATACCACATCTTATTCTGTGCCGGGGCGTACACCACGCCAAGCACCGGTTTTCCGTCACTCATAAGCGCAATGTTCACTGTGAACTCACCATTCTTCCTGATAAATTCTTTGGTGCCATCGAGCGGATCAACAAGCCAGTACGTAATCCACCTTTTACGCTCATCATAGGCGGTGAGTTTTGTTTCCTCCGAGATAATGGGAATGTCAGGATACAATTCTTTCAATCCATTAATGATGATGCTATTTGATTTTTTGTCAGCCTGGGTAAGTGGTGATCTATCACCTTTAAGCTCAAAGGAAAATTCCTGTGAATACACCTTCATAATTTCATTGCCGGCTTCACGGACCAGGTCAATGATTTGCCGGATTTCGATGGATGGTTGCATGTTTTTTAAAATTGGGCGGCAAATGTAAAGAAGAAAAAACCTCATTCATTACTCCTGAAAATATTTGAAACCGCCGCCGCTCTTAAAACCCACTTATCTGATATCGAAAATTGGTTTAATGCACCTGAAGTTTTTTTTTAACTGTTATTCAAGGATGGTGGCTTTTTCAGAATGCCGTGCCTTATTAACATTGGTATTTTCATTCCCTATCTTTCCCTCATGAATCGTTCAGGAGCTCTCTACAGGTTGATCCGCTCCATGAGCCAGAATGAGAAGCGGTATTTCACACATCTGGCTACGGCAAACCGTGATTCAAGTGATTACGTGCGAATGTTCAAAGTGATTGATGAGCAGAAAATTACTGATGATGAAAAGCTAAAAGGAAGGCTGACTGGTAAAGCGGAAGTAAGACATTTCGCTGTCAAAAAAATCCAGCTTTATCAGCTGCTGTTAAAATCACTTCGTAATTTTCATGAAGGGAGATCATTTGATTTTACCCTGAAGGAAATGATGATTGATGCCGCCATATTAAGTGACAAAGCACTTTACCATGATTGCCATTCTATTCTAATCAAGGCCAAAGCTATTGCCGGGGAATACGAGGAATGGAAGGTATTGCTCGAGATCCTTCATAAGGAATACACCATCATTCAGCATGTATTTGAAGCAGGGGAGCTTGAAAAAGAAATACTGCGTTTTCATAGAGAAGAGAAAGTGATTATTGCACAACTGAATAATTACAGTGAATTGACATATTTGAATATGTCGTTACGCATCATAATTCAAGAATCAAAACACGGTTCCGGCCTGAGTGTTTCGCGCGGATTGAAAAAGCTTAGTATTCATGATTTACTTCAGCATGAAAGAAAAGCTATCAGCTTTCGTGCGAAGAGCTTATACTTTCTCATTCGTTCAACCATTTTTATCAGTGATCTGGAATATGAAAAAGCTGAAAGGATGCTTAAGAATCATCATAACCTGTATGAAAAACATCCTCATTTCATTGCCGCATCACCGGGAAATTATTTGAATGTGCTGAATGAGCTGATGCTTGTTCATTTCAGGATGCACCGCTTTGAAGAAGCATTAAAATACATTCAGCGTCTTCGTCAGCTTCCGGAAACGAGCCATATCAGGAAGATCCGGAGCAGCAGGTTCAGGATGCTGATGCTTGCATGGACTTTAAGAATTGAATTATCAATTGCACTCAGCACCGGCAATGTGCCAGCGATACTGGATCAGCTCCAGGAACAGGAAGAATATTTTGTTCGCCATGCATTATTATTTGAACCAACCATACGTATTGAAACATTTCTTGCCCTTGCATCCTGCTACTACGATTTGCAAGACAACAGCAAGGCAATTTTTTACCTTCAGAAGATTTTCCAGGATCATGAGTTGAAACGAGGTGGAGAAATACTTTTTATGGCAAATGTTCTTCAGTTTATCATCCATTTTGAAGAAGGCAATGGTGATCTGCTTGATCACCTCGCTCGCGCACTGAAGCGATCAGCTGCAAAAAATAAATACCAGTTAAGGAGTGAAAAACTACTTTGTGAGTTGGCAACCCGGCTCCTTCGTATTAATATGGAAAAAAAATACCGGGTAATATACTCCTCCTACCTCAAAAAATTTGAAGCACTCAAACAGGTTAGCAAGGAGCAATCGCTGTATGATTATTTTGATGTTACAAGGTGGTTGAAGGCGAGGCTGCAATAAATCAGCATGTTCTGTGTGTTGTTCAAATAAAATTATCAATACATGGGTGCGCTTTCATTATGAATGTGACATTTCGCAAATGTTTCCTGCGGAACGGTTCGAATAATTGTTGAGAAAATCTTTCAGGCAAATGCTGTAGTTTTATTTCAGCGGAAAAATTATTCATGGTGTGTAGCACACCTATCAGAAATTTTATGTCTTCAATGGGAAAAATAGTCCTGCTTCTTCTGGTACATTTGGTCACAGTGCATGGTTTTTCAGGTTCGGCACAACCGGGACCATCTATCGGGGTATATTCATTACCCGGCGATGCTGATTTGGTTTGCACTATTCCTCTTCGCACAGGAGGGAATTTTGATTTGCTTGGATATCAGATAAGCGATACCGTTCCTGATTTTACCATGTTTGATATCAATAGTGATTCCGTTAACCTGAAAACTGCACTTCAATCCGGATTGCCGGTTTTGCTTATTACCTGCAGTTACACCTGCCCTGTTTACCGTGAGCATTTGGTTGAAGTTAATGATCTGCAGTCAGAATTCGGAAATGATATTTTAATTTATCTGGTCTATACCGTGGAGGCACATCCCATTGTTGATATCAGCCCTTACTTTGGTTATGTGAAAACTACCCAGGAAAACTATGATGACAACATTCTGTACGAGCAGCCTGAAACATACGGTGGACGGAAACAAATGGTGTCTGACATGCTTAGCCAGCTTCAGGTAAATGTTCCTGTTTTGATTGATGGACCATGCAATAATTTCTGGATCAACTATGAATGCGGCGCTAACACTGCCTACCTGATCAGAATGGATGGTGTGATATTTTCGAAGCATGGATGGTTTAATCAGGCACCTGACAATATGAAGAATGACATCAATATTTTATTGGGAAACGGCAATGGCGACGGTACTACTTATAACGGGCATTTTGAATTTACCTTGACTAATGACAGCATGGCAATCGTGAACCCGGGTGAGACTGCTTATCTCACCGGCACTTTTAAAAATACAAGCAATTCACAGGGGGTGCTGATTGAAATATCAAAGGCACAGCAAACATTGCCTGCAGACTGGAATGCTTCCATTTGCACTGATGTCTGCTATTCACCAGATCAGGATTCCATAACTCTGTACCTGTATCCCGGCACCTCACAAACATTCAAACTTGATTTTTATACCTCAATGATTGCTGACAGCGGAGATATCCTGATGCGCTTCCGTAATTATACTTTTCCCGATGAAGTAGTTACACAGAATTTCAAAGTGGTAACTAACTTAAATACGGCGATCGGATTTTCAGTCAATTCGTCACTCAGCATCTTTCCTAATCCTTCAACCCATTATCTTACTGTTAAAATGAATCCTGAAGCGCTTACTGATCAAATGATTTTATTGTACAATGAGGCTGGCGAGGTCATGTTCTCTCAAAAAATAGAAACAAATTCAGAAAAGACGGTCCTTGACCTGAGAGGTCAGAAAAATGGAATTTATTTTCTGAAAGCAGGAAATTTAATTCAAAAAATTGTGAAGCAATAGCTCATTTGTTCATTCGGAAACCCCTTAAAAATTCTTCTGTGCTCATTTTCTTTTTCCCTTCGATCTGTAGCTCAGATGCTTCAAGCCAGCCATCACCGCAGGCAAACCGGATAAATGTTTTTTCATCAGAAGTAATGTTTCCGGGAATTTCATGATGAGTTTTTGCAATTTTTTTTGCTTTAAAAAGCTTCAGCACTTTTCCATTCATTTCCGTAAATGCCCCGGGATAGGGTGACAAACCCCTGATAAGATCAAAGATTTTCTCGCTGTTTTTATTCCAGTCAATTCTACAATCTGCAGTAAAAATTTTAGGCGCTTTTCTGAAATGGTTTGTTAGAGGCTGGCTTGTCACCGTAATATTTTCCTTACTGATCAGCTCAACTGTTTTCAACACCAGCTCAGCTCCTGCTATTTTTAGTTTGTCATGCAGTTCCCCGGCAGTTTCTTCCTCGCCAATCAATACTTTTTCCTGCAGAATAATTTTGCCGGTGTCAATTTCATGGGTGATGAAAAAAGTAGTGGCGCCTGTTTCTTTCTCTCCGTTGATAATAGCCCAGTTAATTGGGGCAGCACCCCGGTAGTTTGGCAGCAATGAAGCATGAAGATTGAATGTACCAAGCCGTGGCAGGCTCCATACTTCTTCGGGTAATTTCCTGAAAGCAACCACCACTGCAAGATCAGGCTGAAGTGATTTTAATTCCAGAAGGAAACTTTCATCTTTCAATTTTTCAGGCTGAAGAATTTTCAGCTCATTCTTGAGTGAAAATTTTTTTACGGGTGATTCATTCAACTGTAATCCGCGTCCTGCGGGCTTATCAGGGGCAGTGATCACTGCAACTATGTTATATTTTTCCCTCAATAAAATATCAAGGGAGGGAACAGCAAATTCAGGTGTTCCCATAAAAAGGATACGCATCATTATAAAGATTTAGCATGAATTCCTGAGAACACATTTACAATCATTATTTCTCACTCTCAAAATCAGGATACAGCAAATATTTTTTTCTCAACACCTTGAACTTACCGAGTCCTGGTTCCCAGCTTCTTCTGATTTCCATTTCAGGCGTTCCCTTTTCAATTTGTTTTCTTAACTGATCGGTGCCTGCAAGCTTGTCAAAATAGTCAGTGAAAAACTTCTCTTGCATGGGATAAGAATCATAAAATTCTTCAACCCAGCGCAGCATGAGGTGCTTGTTCCAGACAAAAAATCCTGTGTTTAACACTGACAAATCGTAGCCGGAGCATTTTTTATCAAGATATGGAGGGTTGGTTGCACCACTCACACTTTGGGGAGTGAAGTATATTTTTCCCTTTTCAAAATCAGGATAACCTATTTGCATAAAGGGCTTATCAGTTCCTCTTCCCACACTAACCTTTGTACCTTCAAACAAGCAAAGGGAGGGATATAAGTAGATTGCCGTCATGCTGCGCAAGTTTGGCGATGGATATACAGGCAGCTTATAAAGGGTGCTGTGATCATAATTCCCGCAAAGCACATAGTGCAACTGGCACCGGGTTCCGTTATTCAGCCAGCGCTCGCCATTGAGCATCAGGGCATATTCAGCCGGCGTCATTCCATATACAATGGGTATGGGATCCACGCCAACAAATGAATGAAACGCCGAAT
>JBDSEA010000053.1:0-21167 GCA_039920305.1 Chitinophagales bacterium | reverse complement strand
CCAACCATCATGGATTTTGAAAAATCAATATTTGGAAAATCTTTTTTTGCCTTCAGCGCCATGCCGTTTCCCGGTTTTCTAAATGGTGAGTTTTCGGATTTTAGCTGCGGCGCGAAATAGATGCCGTCAATTTTTCCGCCAAGATCATGAATGGTTTTGATGATATGGTTGTGAATGGTTTCTACATGCGCCATCTTCATCAGCCCCTTCCCTACTCCCTGCTGGTTGGACACGATGATCATTTTTCCAAATATCCGGGAGAGCTGAACCATTGCCTGCTGCACACCATCCAGCCATATGAACTGATCTATAGTTCGGACGTAATCATCGTCAATTTTTTTGTTGATCACTCCATCGCGGTCAAGAAAAAGTGTCCAGGATTTGTCAATGGTAAATGGCTGCCCCGGTTTCCCGGGGAATGAATGATGCATGCCTGTCCCGTCCTTCCCAGGAACAAATGATGAATTCTGTGCCTGGATCATTTCGGGGAGCTCCCTCTGTGCTCGGGCATAATCTTCAGGAATGCCGATGTCAATGAAATAATCTTCGAATGAAAATCCGCAGAATTTCATCTCAGCAAAATATTTTTCCATCAGATCTTTTTCAATGGAAAATTTTAAAGGCACACTCATCCCTGTAAAAAGCTCACGGTGTAAGATGTAAATGCCGCCATTGATATTCCCCTGGTCGTAAAATCTTTTTTCCTCAAAAGAAATAATCCGGTGCTCAGGACTGGTTTGCACTGCACCATACCGGTCAAAGTCCCTCATTGGCTTGAGTGCGAGTGAAAGCAGGGGTCTCCCACCCGTTTCCATATTCTGAGCAGTGAACCGTGAATAAAAATCGTGGAGATCAATGTTGAAAAAGGTATCGCCGTTTAAAATGAAAAATTCTTCTTCGATGGAACTCTGCACTGCTTTTAAAATAGCGCCTCCTGTACCGAGTGGCTCATCCTCTACAGAATATTCCAGCTTCATTGAGCCGCATGAATCACCAAAATAATCCTGGATCGTTTCCCACTTGTAGCCAACAGAAAGAATAGATTTGTCAATGCCCTGCTGCTGTAAATAGCGGAATAAATATTCGAGAAATGGCTTGCCGGAAATATCAGCCATCGGCTTCGGCAAATCCTTAATAACGGATTGAAGCCGAGTCCCGAAGCCACCGGCAAGGAGTATGGCGGTTGTAATCATGTTCAGAAATCGCTATGATTTTTCCGGCTCTTGCCGCATATCGAAAATAGAAAACAGTATTATTTATTATCCTGATGGGGATTGAAAAATATAGGATACGGTTTCCCTCCAAATTTCCTTATCTGTTTTTGACTCAATTGCAGGAAAAAGATGAGCGGATTTTATAATAATAAAACTACTTTTTCGAATTTGTAATAAAATTATTGTTTCCTTTCACAGGTTTTCCGGAAGATATTTCCCCTATCCGTCACGCATCGTTCTCTGCTTAAAAAACCCACTCATTGCTTCAACTAAAAAGCATACTCTTCTTTTCACCATTAAATTAAGTTTAGCCCGGATGCTGTTTATTTTCCTCTCTCAAACATCTTTTCCTCTACCAGCTCACAGATGATGTGCCCGATCATGATGTGTGATTCCTGGATGCGGGGAGTGTCATTCGATGGTGCGTTGAGCAGGTATTTACAAAGGTCTTTCATCCTGCCACCGCTGTCGCCGGTCATTCCTACTGTGATCATCCCGATTTGACTGGCGAGCTCAAATGCCTTAATTACATTGGCAGAGTTTCCTGAAGTAGAAATGCCGAAAAACACGTCACCTTTTCTTCCACGCGCCTTGATCAGGCGTGAGTACACATGCTCATAGCCGTAATCGTTTCCTACTGCAGTGAGGTAGGAAGAATTCACATGCAGGGCTTCAGCATCGAGGGGATCACGATCAAAATAAAATCTGCCGCTAAGCTCCGCTGCAATGTGTTGTGCATCGGCAGCACTGCCCCCATTTCCACAGAATAAAACTTTTCCATCATGTCCGTAGCAATTTACTACTTCTTCTGCCACAGCTCTGATGCGAGTGATCAGCAGCGGATCGTGAAGTATTTTTTCCTTTACTGAAATTGAAGCGGATATTATTTCTTTAATTCTTTCCATACTAACAGACTTTTAACTATTTATCAAACTATATTTATTTAGCCAGCCATGCTGTTGCGCCCTGTTTGGTGAATTGAAACCTTCGGAACTCACCGCCAAACTGGTGCAGGCGGTCAATCACTGCATAGCGTGAAAAGGAAGGACAGTAGAAGAACATGAATCCTCCACCACCAGCTCCGGAGATCTTACCTCCGAGCGCACCGGTTTTTAAAGCAGTTTCATAAATCTCATCGATTACCGGATTGGAAATGCCGTCAGCGGTTTCTTTTTTTGATTGCCAGCCGTAATTCAGGATCGCGCCAATCTCATTCAGGTTTCCTTTTAGAATTGCCTCCTTCATCATCATCGCCTGTTCCTTGAGCTTGTGCATCGCTTCAATTGATTTTTCTTTTTTGAAGGTGATATTTTCTGATTGCATCTCAATGATTTTTGAAGATAACCGGCTTGTTCCTGTATAATACAGAAGGATGCAGTATTGCATTTCATTGAGATAATGTTCCTTGATTCGCAATGGATTTACAATCACTTTATCATCACCATAAAATTCCATGAAGTTGAAGCCGCCGAAAGCTGCCGCATACTGGTCTTGTTTTCCCCCTGCCTGACCCAGATCCCTTCTTTCAATCTCATAGGCAAGATGCGCAAGCTCATAGTCACCCAGTGGAATGTTCTGCCATTCTGCAAATGCATTCAGGATGGCTACCATCAGCGATGATGATGTTCCAAGGCCGCTGCCTGCAGGAGCATCCACGTATGTATGCAGGCGAAAACTCAACGGCTTGTGTGTATAATCCCTAACGATCCTGTTATAAATCCCCTTGAGTAAATCCAGCTTCCCGTCTACCGGAAGCTGCATCTGAGAATCAAACTCAAGGTGTTCCTTACGGTCAATGGCATGAAGCACAATTTTATCATCCGTAGTGGGCTCAATGGTAGCATAGGAATACAGTGAAATGGTTGCGTTCAAAATTGCACCGCCATATATGTCAGAGTAGGGACTTACATCAGTTCCGCCTCCTGCAAGGCCGATTCTTAAAGGAGATTTACTTCGAATAATCATGTTACTGAAATTGAGTGCGAATGTAAGAGGCGAATCATGAATAATGAAGGCAAAGGGAGATGCTCACCGATCGCGATCTTAACATCAGCAAGAACTTTGGGTGGAAGAAATTAAAATGAAATTATTCCTGGCATTTTATTTTTTTTAATTCCCGGTCTAAAAATTCATCAGTCACTTCACCTTCAAAACAAAATGCAGGCTTGTAACATTGAATCTCTTATTAAGATAGAGCCGGTGCGCATCATGCCTGCCGGGATTAACAGCAGAATCAAGATGCACCTGGTCGAATTTATTCTCGGAGGCATAATCCAATATCCAGTCAAGTAACTGTGAGCCGTATCCCTTTCCTCTTTTCTCCGGTAAGGAAGCCAGGTCATCTATGTAAATATAACGGCCACGGAAAAGATTATACCCACGCTCAAATACTGATGCTGAAACCACTTTGCCCTGTTCTTCAATATAAATCAGCATCCGGTTATCATCAAGCGATTTGCGGACTTCTTCCAAAAAAGTTTCCTGTTTTAAATGGGGACGCAATTCATAAAGCACCTCCCAGCACTTCAATATATCGGAATCGGCAATTGCATTTTTTACCATGAAATTTAATTTAAAAACTCCGCTTGTTCCAACTTAAATTTTGTTCAAAAGAAAAATTGATTCAATGTTTTACAATTATAAAGCATACATGCACCAATAGAAATTTAAAGTCGGGGATACCAAGATTAAAGGGATCAGAAACCTATTTTTTCTTCTTGTACTGTCCTATCAATTCACCTACGCCAATGATGTGAATATCCATGGCTGCCTCAAGATCAGCCTTGGTACATTTCGGATTGAGGTGAAGAAAATTATCAAGCGCATATATCTTAAAGATGTAGCGATGGGTGCCGGAAGGAGGGCATGGACCCGAATAATGATGGTTGTTAAAATCATTCAGGCCTTCTTCACCGGGGATAATATTTTCCCGGATTTTATTGGTGGGTGAAATATTCCATACTACCCAGTGCACAAAATTGCCTTCCGGTGCATCTGGATCTTCAACTATAAGCGCCAGGGTTTTGGTGGCCATTGGCAATCCACTGATGATGAGGGCAGGATTGATATTTTCACCCTCGCAGGTATATTTTGAAGGAATAAATCCCTGATTCTTAAAACTTTCGCTGCCAATTTTTAGTGTTGCCTTCATTTTCCCGGAGAAATGCAAAGATAGTTAAGGTGAGGGAAATTGTGTGTGTTAAATACCATCAGAGGATTCCAATCTGATAGTATAACTTATTGAAATCATCCGGCGAAAGAGATGATTCCGGGTTATCAACTCATTTATCTCTTTTTAAATGCCTAAGGCCAGATACCAAGTGTAGTGTACGACGATGCCACTTTATCGATTGCAACAACAAATGCCGCGGTTCTCATGTCCTTAATATTTTTATTTCTGTTCAGCGTTTCATGTATGGTTTGATAGGATGTGATCATGGTATCTTCAAGCCCGCTGTTAACAAGATCCTCTTCGTCAGCACCTTCCACCAGTATTGATTTATCACGGGCACTTACTGATTTTCCTGTCAGCGATTCGATCTGGTTGACAAATCTCTTATTTGTATTTTCAGTGAAGCGCTTATCCATTCTGCCAAAACGAACGTGCGAGAGATTCTTAAGCCACTCAAAATATGATACAGTGACACCACCAGCATTTAAAAACATATCCGGAATGATGAGTACATTTTTCTTTAACAGGATTTCTTCTGCACCCGGAGTACAAGGGCCATTTGCTCCTTCTGCAATAATTTTTGCTTTTACGCGGGGAGCATTTTCTTCAGTAATTTGATTCTCGAGAGCAGCAGGAATAAGAATATCACACTCCACTTCCAGAGCCGCCCCCGGATTATTAATTACCTCTCCCCTGGTATAGGAAAGAAGTGAGCCAAACTCTGACTTCCATTTCATGATGTCTTCGAGATCAAGCCCGTCCGGATTTACCACAGCGCAGTCGATTTCTGCCACGCCCACGAGAATCGCTCCTGCCTCTATAAAAAATTTAGCCGAATAATATCCCACGTTTCCGAGACCCTGAACTGAAATACTTTTGCCTTCGATACCGGTGGTTAAGCCAAGTCGCTTCATATCATCAGTAATACTGCACGCCTCACGGGTTCCAAAGTAAACACCGCGGCCGGTAGCTTCTCTCCTGCCCCGCACACCTCCATTGGCAATAGGTTTCCCGGTAACGCATCCGTAAGCATTGATTTCACCGGGATGAAATGCAACATACGTGTCAACAATCCAGCTCATCTCTCTTTCACCGGTTCCGTAATCAGGAGCAGGAACATCAATGCCGGGCCCAATAAAATTCTTTTTGATCAGTTCAGTTGTATAGCGGCGGGTGATGCGCTCAATAGTATCGTCACTGTATTTTTTCTTGTCAATTTTGATTCCGCCCTTGGCTCCGCCAAAAGGAACATCTACAATGGCACATTTATAAGTCATCAGCGATGCAAGTGCCATTACTTCATCCTGATTCACATCCATTGAATAGCGAATGCCTCCCTTGCATGGAACCTTATGCTGTGAATGCTGCACCCTATAGGCTTCAATGACTTCCACGCTTTTATTTCCTGTCTTTTTATCTTCTACAACTACCGGAAAGCGCATCGCATATATACTGTTACATGCCTTTATCTGTGTTAATAACCCGGGATCATAATTAAGGTGAGCTGCAGCTTTATCAAAATAGCGTTCTACATTTTCAAAAAAACTTTGTCCGGATTGAGTACCATTCTTGCTCATTGGTATTTGGCTTTGAGTTGTTTTTCGAGTTTAGAAATTTTTTTATCCTGTAAAATCAGGAAGAGTATAATGCCGGCAAATATAGTTACGAGAATAGTGATCACTGCATAAAGACTATTGCTTTCCCTCAGAAACCTTGCAGCAGTTTCATCAGCAGTGTTCTGCGCCTGGATGCATAAGGAGAGAAAGCAAAAAATGATCAGGAAGAAATTGTTTTTCATAGGAGATTATTACACGTGAGCGGGTTCTTGCAGTTTCTGCATTCGATTCTTTGAATAGAATATTTCTTTACCTCCCAGCAGCTCCAGTTCAATCAACCTCGATCGTGCAATTAGTGTCATGATCCATCCTGCAAGCAGCGTCCAGCCAATAACGGCCGGATAAAATATCAGTCTCATTTTGCTGTCAAGATCATAACTGCTGAAGCCCGGATTGCCACCGTTCCCGGGATGAAGTGAATCCGTTAGCCGGGGAACGATAAATATTGCCGGAATGAAAATAGCATAGAACATGATTCCGGTAACTGAAGCGACACGTGCCCGGCGATCCAGATCATCTATTGATCCGCGCAAGACGATATATGCAAAGTATAAAAGTAATCCCACGGCTGCACCCATCAGCTTTGGGTCATTCACCCACCATGCTCCCCATGTCGTCCGCGCCCATTCCATGCCGGTTACCAGACCGAGGCAGCCGAACAGCAAAGCAGCCTTCACTGACGAAAATGCTATTACATCATCATAAAGATTCTGAGTAATGAGATACCTGATGCTGAAAATGCATGAAAATAACAGCATAAGCGTCATGGCAAACCACATCGGCACATGATAAAAAAGGCTGCGTATTGATTCATGAAGAATGGGTAGTTCAGGAACAGTAACAAGCATGCCGCCAATGATGGTGATGAGCAGCAAAATGATGCATAGAACTTTCGACCAGGAACTTTGGAATAATTTCATCTTGATAAGCTGTCAGTCGTGGCCCCCGCCCTGATTGAACCAGCTGCCGACTTGTATTGCAAGGGACATTCTGATATTTACTCGCGCCAAAGATAGGGAAACAACACAATTGCCAATGCAATCATTATGAGGTCGAGAAGGAAAAGCATGAGTAAATCCTGCAATGGAAAATGCTCAATATGGTTTAGCAACGCTATTTGTGAAAGCTTTATCAGCAGCAGAAGCACCGGCATTATAAAAGGCAGGCTCAAAATCGCCATGAGCGTTACATTATGATTTGCCCTGGAAGCAATGGCACTCATCATGGTAAAGGAAAGTGCGAAGCTCATACATCCAAGGGCGATTACAACAACAAAAAAGGCAACCTTCACAACGGGGTTTTGATTCATTAGGGAATAAACAGCCACGCCAATCAGGCCGATTATAATCATCATGATGCTGTTATAGAACAGCTTTGAGAGAATTACAGAGCGCGGCGAGGCAATTGAGTAATAATAAAGAAGCCTTCCACGGCTTTCCAGAATAAAGGTTTTTGCTACAGCGCTTACAGCCGTAAACAGCATGATGATCCAGTACATAGTGATCCACAATTCCGGCTTCATTTCAATCAGGCTGATATAAATGAGAAAAACCGTTATGAAGAGATAAAGCAGAATGCCGCTGAATGAATAGCGCTGACGCCATTCGAGTTGTACTTCTTTTAGAAAGAGTGTTCGTATTTCGCTCAGCATAGAATGTAAAAGAAACTTAAATCTTCAGCAATATGAAAATTTAAACTTCAAATGATGTGCAGGGCAAAATTTCAGATACTTGCCACAGTATTGCTAATCAGCATGGATTATTACCGTGGGGGAAATTATCTGATTGCTGAGATGGCCGGCCCTGTCTAAAATCTGGATCGTGTATAATGCAGAGTCTAATTTGCCATCAGGAACAGAATCTATTTCTGACAGCGTAAAAACAATTTGACCCGAAACAGATTTGACTTTTCCACTGGGGGTTATTTCCGGAATTTTGTCAGGATGCGGAAAACCTGTCCGGCTGTCAGTGATAAAAAGGTTCGAATCCGTTTCGCTGCCCAGGTCACCGTCACCATCAGTAAAGGAAATATAAAATGTTATGGAGTCTTTATTTGCAACAACATCTTTTGCACTGATAGAATCAAATGTAATTGCAGGTATTTCTGAATAATCGGGTGGATTTAAACACGATGATATCATCAAAACATAAGTTGCGACAATCAGGTACCTCATCATGGTTTCCGAAATTATAAAATTTTTTCTTTTTGATCTTTGACCCATGTTGCGCAAACAGCTGATAGAAAAAATATTTGAGGTGAATTCAAGAACCTTTGAGGCGCTGACATTGGAAATTTTTGTTTATCAATTGTTAAATAACGATGTCTACCGGGAATATTGCAAGCTATCAGGCAAAAATGAAGTTAATGTTACACGCTATACAGATATTCCATTCCTTCCCATTGAATTTTTTAAAACCCATCGAATCATTCCGGAAAGCTATTCTGCCCAGAAAATCTTTACCAGCAGCGGTACTTCGGGGCAAATTCCAGGCAAGCACCATGTTCATTCATTATCGCTGTACGAAAGAAGTTTTTTAAGTGGTTTTGATTTATTTTTTGGTAACCCTGAAAACTATTGCATTCTGGCCTTGCTTCCCTCCTATGCTGAGCGTTCCGGATCTTCGCTTGTTTATATGATGCAGAAATTAATGAAGGCCAGCCGCCATCCACTCAATAATTTTTATCTTGACAATTATTCCGGGCTTAGCGATGTATTAATCAAGCTTAATGAAATGAATCAGAAAACCATCCTCATCGGCGTCACTTTTGCTTTGATTGAACTCGCTGAAAAATACCCTGTATCTCTTGATCACATTATGATTATGGAAACAGGCGGAATGAAGGGAAAGCGTGCAGAAATTACGAGGGAGGAAATTCACCAGATATTAACCAGATCCTTCCATGCCCTAAAGATTTACAGTGAATACGGAATGACTGAACTTCTGTCACAGGCTTATTCAACCGGAGAAGGAAGATTTCACACTCCCCCGTGGATGAAGGTTTTGATTCGAGGTTTAAACGATCCCTTTCAGGTGGAAGATCAGAATGCCTCCGGGGCAATCAACATTATTGATCTTGCAAATCTCGATTCCTGCGCCTTCATTGCTACTGCCGATCTGGGGAAAATAAATAATGATGGCTCATTTGAAGTGCAGGGCAGAATGGATCAAAGTGACGTGAGAGGCTGTAACCTGATGCTTGAATTATCCTGATGTTGCTATTTTTCTGAAGGCCCGTCTTCAAGTTCTTCTTCCACCCTGATGATCTCTCTGCTAATCATCGGTATCAGGTCAAAGCTGAATGAATTAAGCAGAAGGATATTTCCTTTGATATCCTTCAACATCTCCATTGCTTTTTGCTTATCATTTTTGATCATTGGGGGAAGAATTTTATCGTACTGATTAAATTGATGTATCACAGCCTGCTGAATTTTTTTCCCCTCAGCAGAAAGATCCATTCCGCCAAATATCTTTTGCAGCAATCTTTTTTTAAAAAGTGGCTTCATCAGTTGATCATCAAGTAAAAGCTTTTGCTTATAATTTGATTCATTCTTTGCTGCACTCAAAGCCATTTGCAGAAGGTGCCTGAAAATAATTTGTTTTTCCGGTTTTCGGTAAAACGGAAACAGGAAGATCATTTCGTGGAGCTTGGGTTCCTCCTTCTTGAAATTTTTTCCGGCAACCACCCCTGCAAATCCCAGCCTGGCGAGGCCCTGAACGGGCTTTACCTCAAAGTTTATGAGTGATAATTTCTCCTGCATCAGCAAATCCATCATAGCATACTTCATCAGGTCACGCACCAGGGCTGCTGGCTTAAGAATCAGCATAGTTTCTGACGGAGTTAATTCTGTAAGTATCTTCATTTCATCATTTAACAATAATGCCTGAAATTTAAATTAAGTGAATCATTTGAAAAATATTTTTCTCCTGAGTTCATATTGACCTGAATACTTAAAAAAAGAAGGGCGACTCATATATGAATCGCCCTTCCGCGTTGTGATAATTTACAGATTATTGCTGCTCAATCAAGTGAATTTCAGTACGCCGGTTTTGCGTTCTACCAGCAGCTGTTTTATTATCAGCAATGGGTCGTGTTTCTCCATACCCTTGTGAGGTAAGACGATCCTCAGTAACTCCCTTGCTGATGAAATAATTCCTTACCGATGCGGCACGGCGATGAGAAAGATCGTGATTATATGCATCCTTGCCAACGTCATCAGTATGACCTTCAATATCCCATTTCGTTTGCGGATACTGCTTCATGAAGGAAACGATTTCATCCAGTACACGAAAGGATTTCGTTTGAATTTTATCACTTCCGGTCTGGTATTGAATGGCTTTTGCGGCCATATTGATTTTCTCGATCTCTTCCTTCTTGGGAACAGGGCAACCGCCATTTGATGCAGGTCCTACCTCATCAGGGCAGCGATCCTTGTTATCAGCTACACCGTCATTATCACGATCAGGACAACCTTGCATTTCAGGTGATCCTTTCTGAGTGGGACAGGCGTCTGTTTTATCTGGAACACCATCGCCATCAGTATCAGGACAGCCATTAAATTCTTTTGCGCCTTTCTGATCAGGACACTCGTCATCTTTGTCTGCAACACCATCTGCATCACGATCAGGGCAGCCCTGCATTTCTGCGGTCCCTTTTTCATTCGGGCACAAATCATCCTTATCGGCAATACCATCCTCATCAGCATCAGGACAGCCATTCAGGGTAGCTAAACCCGCTACATCCGGACAAGCATCTACTTTATCAGCTATACCATCATTATCTTTATCAGGGCAGCCCTTTGTTGAAGCAGGGCCTGCTTCAGTAGGACATGCATCATCTTCATCAGCAATACCATCATCATCCTGATCTCTTTTACCAAACCGTACCACCACGCCGGCAGAATGCTGAAGATAATCGTGATCATCACGTGACCATCGGTACCCTGATTGGCCATAAATGCCAAGATCTTTCCAGATCCAGATATTTAATCCGATTCCACCCCCAAAATTGGGTCGAAGAATATCTTTACTTGTATAATTGATACCCCCGCCTCCAAAGATGTAAGGAGCAATAGCAGCATTTTCATTTATGATGTAACCATTATCGAACTTATACCTAAAGTCAATATCTGCTGCAAAAAAACCGGCTCCACCAACATCATTCCCGAAGCGATCGGTAGTGATCCGGGAACCGGAAAGCTGCAGATCTATTGCAAAAGAAGGACTGAGTGATCGGGCAATTGCAAGATGAGAAATAGCAGGAACGGTATTCCAGAATTCTGTTTTTGCAATATCATCTGTAGAATCAACGCCGTGCAGATCAATAGCGTTGATACCTGCCCCCAGCAACCAGGGGTGCTGCGTACTCTGTGCATGTACGTTGCCCGTAAAAAATACCGCAGCAACAATCATTGCAATTAATTGGACTAAGTTTCTCATGGTGATCAGGTTTAGTTTCAGGATGGTTTGCTTTTAAGAATGAAAGTTTAGTTTAAGAGATGATTTTACCCTCTTATTGGTTGTAAAGATAAGCAGGAATTTTTTGCAGCTAATAGCGTAAAAATAATTTATGAACACTTTATACAGTCATTGTGGGTAAAAGTTTTTTTTCATTTTGGCCTGAGCAGCTGTTCGGGGGTTCAAAGCCTGATCTTTTATTCAGCTCCTTTCTTCACGATTTTATCAAACTCCAGGTTAATTACCGAAAGCCGGATTGATTTAAATCGCTGCTTTTACCGGCAGGGTATATTTTCTTCCTTCATTGACGCGCCTGAGATAATTCATAAGGGGTGAAAAATAATTTACCATCGGCTTTGCACTCATATCAGAATGAATACAATTTCTCAAATGCTCCCGCCAGTCAACACTGGCACCCGGCGACATCACCTTTTTCAAAAAATCCCCTACGCCCTTATTACCCCAGTAATTTGTTGCATGCGGATTCTGGTGAAGAATGCTGTCTGCGATAAATGTATGGAACTGAAACAACAATACGTTCGCAATTGAATAATCATAGTAACCTGCCGGATCATCATTGATATGAGTCTTAGTTGCAGCATCGCAATACTCCTCGCCGCGGTCAGAAGGCGGCTCAATTCCCTGAATATTTTTTACAAGTGTCCACCATTTCGAATTGAACTGATCTTTTGATAAATTCTCTGTATACAGGGCATGCTCGAATTCCGTCATGGTTCCGCTGCCCCACGGTATGTGCACAATGTACTGCAGTGCCTCACTCAGCAGTTTCATAGTATCTTCCGTATGTACGTTACTGTCAATCATTCCAAGCCCTGCAAGAAAAGGTTTTTGCATGGAAGCAAGCCCCATCATGGTACCAAAGGCTTCATGATAACCACGGTTTGCACCATTCCGGAGAATAACAGGAACATTAGGATTGGAATAAGACTGGTAATAATAAACATGTCCGAATTCATGCAGGCAGGTTGACCACCATTCGGTATTGGATTCGATACTTTGCAAAGATCGCACATCCTGATCATTATCCATGTGCCATGCAGAGGCATGCGTATTTTTCTTGTAACCGGCATCGGACGGAACAGGATAAAGAGAAGATTTACCCCAGAAGCTTTGCGGCAGTGAATCAAAGCCGATACTCATATAAAATTTTTCAGATTCACGCGGAATCCACTCACTTCCCTTGGCGCGCAGATATTCATCAATATTCAGACCTTCTACGTTGACAAGGTCACTCCAATCCTGTCCCCAGCGATTAGGCAGCCATTGAGCAGGAAGGTAGTCCGGAACTGCTGAATGGTATTTTTGTGCCAGCGTATAACGCGCCCATGTATGCAGCTCACGATAGAGCGGCCATACATCGCTGATCATGCTTCGTGTCAAAGTCATTAATTCACCGGTGCTCATTCCATATTCTGATGCCATGTAAGCGAAAAAATCTTTGTACCCCAGAGGATTGACGCTTTGATTGCGCAGGTCGCGGAGGTTTGCCAGGCCGTCCTTAAGATTTTTACCTACTTCTTTACTTGCATTCCATGCGGCCAGCCGTTGATTCAGATCAGTTGAGGTGTGAAGAACGTTATCAATCTCATTAGGGGTTACTTCTTTGCCATTCATCATGAACGTAAAACCATATAGTTTTTTCACTTGCTGATTCTGAGCAGCTATTCTCTTCTTTACAATTTCTTTAGCGGTTGAAGGATTATTTCCTGCCTGGAATAAAATAGTTTGAAGTTGCCGTACCTGCAATCCGGTTAGCTTATCCTTCCATTCTAAAAATTTTTTAGCGGAATCAATGTTTGCTTGGCTGCCGGTAAAGGCTGCAAATACCTCATCGAGTGAATCAGCAAGATGACCTGAAACTGTATCCCCTTCTACAATGTGTGTTTGTAATACCCATTGCGCCAGGTTATCTTCATATAACACCCGCTGAAATTCCTTATTGTAAAAATCCAGATATGCCTGTACACGGTCCTTTTTTGTTCCATCGTCCTCTTTCTTAATTGTATTACAGGAAAGAAGCAATACAATATGGAGTAAAATGAAGTTGAATGAAATAAGTCTTGATTTCATGCTGGAGTTTTGTGTGAAGATTGAATGTCCAAATGACTTTTCCAAAAAAAAATTGAAGGATTTTAAGCTGCCATTATTTAACATTTGTTTTAGGAAGATAAAACTTAGTACCCTTGATTGTTTTTAAAATGCTTCAGATAAGTTTTACTTTCACTCTATATCTTTATAATCTTGCCACTTATGAAAATTCAAATCTCATTTAATACAGTTATCGGAATCGGGCTGTTTACCTCCGTGTTGTGCGCATGCTTTTCAACACCTGCTAAAGCACAGCCGATTATCGAATGGCAAAAGTCTTTGGGCGGAAGCGATTACGATGGGGCTTTTTCTGTTCAGCAAACTGCTGATGAGGGATTTATTGTTGCAGGATTCTCCTATTCTGATGATGGTGATGTTTCAGAAAACAACGGATACATGGACTACTGGCTTGTGAAACAGGATGCATCAGGAACTCTGGAATGGGAGAACTCTCTTGGCGGAAATAGTTTTGATGCAGCATATTCAGTGAGGCAAACTTCCGATGACGGTTTTATAGTGGCGGGTTATTCCTCATCCGCCGGAGGTGACGTTTCCGGAAACCATGGGGCATATGATTACTGGGTTATCAAGCTTGATGCTGCAGGAGTTATCATTTGGCAAAAATCATTGGGAGGCAGCCTGGAGGACCTTGCACATTGCGTGGAGCAAACAGCAGATAACGGCTTTATAATTGCCGGATCATCAGGTTCAGGTGATGGTGATGTTTCGGGAAATCATGGCGCGGAGGATTACTGGATTGTAAAACTGGATGAATCGGGCAATCTGCAATGGCAGAAATCACTGGGAGGGAGTATGATTGATTTCGCCAGTTATATTGAGCAAACCGATGACATGGGATATATTGTTGCCGGCTATACTTATTCAAGCGATGGAGATGTTTCAATAAACCATGGTGCTAATGATTATTGGATCGTGAAGCTTGATTCTGCGGGTGGACTTCAATGGCAGAAATCTCTTGGCGGAAGTGCAAGCGATCAGGCTACTTGCATCAGGCAAACAACTGACGGCGGATTTGTTGTTGCCGGAATTTCGGAATCAAGTGATGGAGATGTGTCAGGTAATCATGGCCTTGAAGATTTTTGGGTTGTCAAGCTGGATGAAACCGGAAGTATGGAGTGGCAAAAATCTATGGGAGGAAGCTCGTATGATGAAGCATATTCGATTGACCAGACTTCGGAGGGTGGATTTATTGTTGCAGGTCAAACCCAATCCGGTGACGGAGATGTTTCATTCAACCATGGCTCCGGTGATGACTGGATCGTGAAATTGGATCCTTATGGTAATCTAAGCTCTGAAGTAACCTACGGAGGTTCGGGTAACGATGCTGCACATTCGATTCAGCAAACCAGCAGCGGGGGATTTATTGTGGGCGGGTATACTTTCTCAAGTGACGGAGATGTTTCAGGAAATCACGGATACCAGGATTACTGGATCCTGAATCTTTCCTGCATTTCAACAACATTATATTATGCAGATGCGGACAATGATGGTTATGGCAATGCAGATTCAGCCATTGCATCATGCCTTCCGGTTAACGGATATGTGGGTGACAGCACTGACTGTGATGATACAAATATCAATATTCATCCTGATGCAACAGAAATTCAATACAATGGAATGGATGACAACTGCAATGGCATCATTGATGAATTTCCTACAGCCATTTTTTCAGTCATTAATCCTTCCGCCCTCAATCTGATACCCAATCCTGCAGCAACCTCGATAATTGCCCAACTCAATTGTAACCAGGGATTTCCCTATTCCGGTTCATCCTGTGAGATTATTATTACTGATGTGACCGGAAGGAATTTGATTGAACTCACATCATCGTGCATTAATGGGGTAATGAGGGAAGAAATATTATTCTCAAAAAATATCCTGCCCGGCATCTATTTTGTCAAAGTTAATCTCGGAAATATGCAATGGTTGCAAAAGCTGATGGTTAAGTAATAGATATCAACCTCATGTTTTATTTCACCGGAATTAAGCTCTTCTATACTTACCTAAACAGTCAAGCCCTAATTTCTGGCTTTCTCCCTGAAGCAGTTAGTGTCAGTTGATTCTTTTCCACTTACCTCTATATTTGCCGCGCCTAAATCCTCCCATTCTCACCAATCTGATTTCATGAACGTTTTACAAGCCATCATTCTTTCTGTCATCGAGGGGCTTACGGAGTTTTTACCCATTTCTTCTACGGGTCACATGATCATTGCAGAGGCCATGATGGGACTGAGCAATAATAATTTTGCGAAGCTTTTCATCATTGTTATTCAGCTTGGGGCTGTATTAGCGGTAGTGGTATTGTACCGAAAGAGATTCTTTTCGTTCGCCGATTTTAAGACTACGCGTGATTTTTATCTTAAACTCCTTGTAGCATTTTTACCGGCGGTGGTTGCAGGATTGCTTTTTGAAAAGCTGGTGGATTCCCTGCTTGGAAATGTGCAGGTAGTAGCGGTGACCCTTTTTCTCGGAGGAATTTTTCTTGTATTCGCTGATAAAATTTTCAAGCGCAATGAAACCGAACCGGAAAAGCCTATTACTTACTGGATGGCGCTTAAGATAGGGCTGTTCCAGGTGCTTGCAATGGTACCAGGCACCTCAAGATCAGCAGCTACTATTGTAGGTGGACTTACACAAAAGCTAAACCGGAAGCAGGCTGCGGAATTTTCATTCTTTCTTGCAGTACCAACCATGTTTGCTGCCACCACAAAGGATATCTATGACAATAGAAATCTTCTCTCTGAATTTAAAGTGATTGCCTTACTTGGTGGCTCTGTCATGGCTTTTGCTGTGGCGATGATTGCAATTCGAACCTTCATTGGCTATCTGAATAATCATGGATTTAAAATTTTTGGATACTACCGGATTATTATAGGAGGGGTGATTCTAATTTTGCTCGCAATGGGTTACACCCTCACCTTGGCAAAATGAGCCCGTCAACATTTAGTAACACCGTTTTACTATTCGATAAACCCATTCGGTGGACTTCATTCGATGTGGTGAATAAAGTTCATTATCTCATCCGTCAAAAAACAGGACATGCAGGCACACTTGATCCGCTGGCTACGGGCTTGCTGATTCTCTGCACCGGTACAGAAACCAAAAATATAACTTCATTTCAGTCTTTGGACAAGGAATACACAGGTACCATGATCATGGGCTCTGCTACTCCTTCATTCGATCTCGAAACCGCTATTGACCAGGAATATGATATTTCGCACATCACTGAAGAAATGATTTTGAGTGCGGCGGAAAAATTTATCGGCACAATGGAACAAACACCCCCATCTCATTCAGCCAAACATTCTGAAGGCAAGCGCTATTACAAACTTGCCCGCGCAGGAAAGTCTTTTGATCTGAAAAAACAGGTTGTCACTCTGAATGAGTTTGAAATCACGAAGGTTTCTTTGCCGGAAGTTGATTTCAGAATTGTTTGCGGCAAGGGCTATTATGTGCGTTCGCTGATAAATGATTTGGGTAGATCATTACATGCCGGGGCACATGTTTCTGCACTTTGCAGAATACGAATAGGCCATTATCATTTAAAGGATGCTTGGAAGATGGGGGAGTTTGCGAAGTTTGTAAAAGCTGAAAGGGACAGTGCAGTTACGGGCATCAGCGGTGAATCGCCGAATGCATAAAAACTATCAACCATCATTATCCTAATGCTTGTTCATCGGAATTTTGATTCGCTACCTGTCTTTCAAAATGCCGTGATCACCATTGGAACCTTCGATGGGGTACACCGGGGTCATCAAAAATTAATTGAGAAAACCAGGGAAAAAGCCCTTCAAATCCGCGGTGAAAATGTACTCATCACATTTGATCCGCATCCGCGCACCATAGTATTTCAAAACGAAGATACTCTGCGCCTGCTGAGTACCATGGATGAAAAAATAAAATTGCTTGAACAATATGGAGCCGATCATCTGGTGATCGTTCCCTTTACCAGGGAGTTTTCACTTCTCTCTGCAAAAGATTATGTCGAAAAATTTCTGGTAAGTCATTTTCACCCGGCAGTTATTGTGATCGGCTATAATCACCAGTTTGGCCATCATCGTGATGGTAATATTGAATTGCTCAGGAAACTTTCAGCACAATATCATTTTCAGGTAGAGGAAATACCGAAACAAATGGTGGATGAGATTGAGGTGAGCTCTACGCGGATAAGAATTGCCTTGCAGGAAGGGGACGTGAAAACAACTTCACACCTTCTCGGGCATTATTATTCACTAAGCGGCAGGGTGATCAGGGGAGAACAGCTTGGCCGCAAGCTTGGATTTCCTACCGCAAATCTATCAGTGCCTGAAATGTTTAAGCTGATCCCGGCAGATGGGGTGTACGCAGTAACCATTAATATTGACCAGGAAACGAGAAATGGTGTGATGAGTATCGGGATGCGGCCGACAGTGAATGGCTCCCACCGAACCATTGAAACTTACATTTTTGATTTCGCAGCCGACCTCTATGAAAAAGTAATCACCGTGAATTTTATCGGATGGATTCGGGAAGAAATAAAGTTTGAATCTTTAGACCTGATGGCAGAAGAAATAGGCCGGGATGTGATCAGGGCAAAAAAAATATTAACAGAAATATAAAGTCAGTTTTATTTCGTGGCACAGGATTTCGATTAAATACTTTAAAATATCTCCAATGAATAAAGATTTAACTTCCAAAAAAGTCGCTGTCGTAGTTACCCATGGATTTGAAGAATCAGAATTTACCGAACCGGTTAAAGCGCTGAGAGAAGCGGGTGCACAGGTAGAAGTAATTTCACTTACCAGAGAACCGGTAAAGGCATGGTCAAATAAAAACTGGGGAAAAGAATACCCTGTTGATAAATCTATTGATGAGGTTAATTCACAGGACTATGATGCACTCGTGCTTCCCGGGGGCGTTATGAATCCGGATAAGCTGCGGATGAACCAGGATGTGATCAACTTCATTAACGGATTTTTTGATGACAGTAAACCAATTGCTGCAATCTGCCATGGGCCATGGACGCTGGTAGAAACCGGTGAGCTGAAGGGACGCAGAATGACTTCATATCCTTCGATTAAAACTGATCTTATCAATGCCGGCGCAGAATGGGAAGATAGCGAGGTAGTGGTAGATAATGGATTGGTTACGAGCCGCAATCCGAAGGATTTACCTGCATTTTGCCAGAAAATGGTAGAAGAAATTGCGGAAGGGATTCATGCTTGAACTCCCGGTTTCAAATGCAGTCCGGAATGAAATGATTGCAAAAGTATTTTACTGCTGATGCACAAAAATCCGGTAAGACATTCCCAAGGTGAAATTAATATCAGATGCTACCTGTCCGCCATTCACTTTTTGATAAACCGGAAACTCATATAAGCCATAAAAGGTAAACTTGTGAAATGCGGTATAGCTAAGTTGCGGCACAATAAAAATCTTGTTGCTCCCAAATGAGGTGACATCATAGTTAGCCACCGGAAGGCCCGGACTGCGCTTCAGCTTGCCGATATATTCATACTTTCCTGAAAGAGTTGCATTGAAATTTTTTGCAATCGGCATCGCGAAATACAAGCTTACATCAGCATAATTACCGAATTTTTCCCCCTTAGGATTCCATCCTTTCAGAATGTACTGAACCGAGCTGAATACTTTGAAGCTATGTTGTGGAAATCCATGAAGAATAAATCCATAGAAAATAAAATCATTGGATCCGGTTGTTGGCTGAACACCCGGAGGCTTTTGCTGATAGAGGGTAACACTTTGATTCTGAAATAATACCAGTGAATCATTGTATTTACCGAGTGGTATCTTAAATCCCAATCCAATGGTTGCTTCCCATACGCTTTTTTCAGTTTGCTTATGCCAGACATTATAACGTGGGAAAATAATCAGATCACCAATACCGCCTGACTTGATTGTATCAATAAAATCTGCCCCGTATTGTGTCTTGTTGAAATAATAACCGCCTGCTATTGACACGGTTAAATCCTTTGTTACTCCATAACTGATCCTTGGAAATAAATAGTTGGTATTGTAGCTCTGCAAAAGCCTGGGAATGGCAGGATCCACACCAAGAAATTTATTGGAATAGGTGTGCTGGAAATTTAAATTAATGTCGAGCTGATCTTTCTGCAAAACACCCTGTGAAGCCCCACCTGCTATCGGGCTGCCCCCGCCACCTGCGCAGCAACCCTGGCCATAAGTAATTTGAAATGAAGATACACTAATAATCAGGAAAACGAGAAATGTTTTGAACAGATTCATTTTCAATTTTTCAGCAATACATCAATCAATTCAAAACCATAAGCTTAATGGCTTCACTTGCACCTTCATAATTCAATTGAACAAAATATAATCCGCTGTTCAGCTTCCCGATACTTAATTGATAGCTGTTCTGACCGGCACTTTGCATACCCAGATTGATGGTTTGAACTTTTGATCCCAGAATTGTCATCACATCAAGTGAAACAGCAGCAGCTGCATTTAAAGTGAAGCTGATGTTAACAGAAGTTGTTGCGGGGTTAGGGAAAACATCAATTGAACTGCCTGTTTCATGAATCTGGTTAATACCGGTAGTGCTGAGGGCAGCATCAATGGCATCTCGAATAGCCTGATCATCGGTGCTATGGTTATAGCCAAGCTTGTCATAATAGACTGTATGATCACTTCCGCCCAATACAACAACAGTAGGCATTCCCATGCCACCATAATAATTTACCTCATCATATCCATCAAGGAATAAAGTACAGGAAAGTCCGGATGCCCAGCTTTCAAATGAGGAACAGGTAAATGAAGTGTTCCAGTCAATTGCGTAAAATTTCACTTTATCAGGATTTGAGACTGAATAGTCCAGATAAATTTGTTCAAGGTAGTTTGCAGCAGAAATACATGAACCGCAGGTCATGACATACGCAGAGAGAATAACATTACCCTCCTCCAGCTCTGTGTATAAATTATGACTGATGCCATCGCAATCATTCTTTGTCCAGTCCATGGCAGTTGATTGCGCAAAAGATAAATTGTAAATCAAAAGGATTGATAATGTAGAGAGAAGAAGTTTTTTCATTTGAAGTGTTTTATGAAATAAGAAAATTAATCAGGTGTTGCACTGTTAACAGCTGTTTTCTGAGCTGGAGTGTTTAATTCCTTATCAGTAAGAGGATGGGCAGGTGGTTTAGACTCTGCTGTTGTACTATGGGTGTATGGGCATGCAGAGGTGCCTTTCAATGGGCAATTTTTAATTAAAGGACATTCAGCCGTTCCTTTCAGAGAACAAACATCGAGTTGCGGTGAAGCAGAGTTAATACCTGTGGAAACCGTCGAAGTGCTTGATTTTCCGGAACAGGTTTTAGCACAGCAGGATTTATCATTCTTAGCAGACTGTTCTGATTTTACCTTCTCTTTTGTTCGCTTATCGCTTGAGGTTGATTGGGCAAAACTGAAATTGCAAATCAATAGCAAAGCAAATGATGCAGTGATTATTTTTTTCATCGTGAAAATTAATTTAGAATTTATCTGTCAAAGATAGTTGGTTTTCCGGAATAATAAACTTTGAATCTGATCATGATTCCTTGTCTTTCTGTAAACAAAGCTAATCATG
>JBDSEA010000052.1:0-7090 GCA_039920305.1 Chitinophagales bacterium | reverse complement strand
AGGGCTGCATTCAATGCACTCTGCAGGCTGAAGTCGCCATAGGTCATTCAATTGTCCAAAATCTAATCCATCTCCACCAAAAAGCCAGAAGGTTTGATCAGGCCCCTGCCAGGCAACTCCACCGAAGCGCGCTCCCGGATGATTATCAATACCCGGTACACCCTGCGTACCATAAAAACCATTTTCTCCAGTGCTATCTGAACCGCTGATCCACTTCCATTCATTGACTGAAGTATTATAGTACCACGCATCATTATAATATTCGTTCAAAACGGTATTTGTTCCGCCAAACATCCAGAAGTTAAAACAGGAATCGGTTGAATAAAAACGGTTCTCCATTCTCGCCGGTGGCTCATTCAAAGAATCAGGTTTACATATATTTCCATATGAGCCGGTAAAATTAGCTGCACTGCTTCCACTCATCCAGGTCCATTCATTTGTTTCCGGATCATATCGCCACAGGTCAGCATAACAATCGTTGCTGTACTGCTGTCCGCCAAAAATCCAGAATTTATTGTCTGCGGTTTTCCAGTGCGAATAAACCCGCCGCCCTCCGGGTGTATTATCAGCAGCCGGAACTCCCTTGGTTCCATAAACCGAAAGTTGATTTGGAGCACTGCTGCCCTTGACCCATGTCCATTCACTGGTGCTCATGTTATATTTCCAAATGTCATTCATGTCACCACTTGCACTACAACAAAGTATTCCGCCAAAGAGCCAAAGGTTATTTGAATCATCCACCCATGTAGCAGCGGTCTCTAATCTCCCACCAGGAGTATTCGCTGAATCAGCCATTCCCTGTGTTCCGAAAACTGCTGTAACATCAAGTGTGTTGAATCCACTCATCCATGTCCACAAATTTGTATTGATATCGTACTTCCATAAATCACTTAATCCTCCAACTATATTATTTGTTGTACGCCCATAACCGCCATACATCCACAGGTTACCACTGGTATCAACCCATGAGGATGCACAAAATCGAGATCCTGGCCGGTTGCTTGCTGCGGGTACACCCTTTGTTCCATATGATCCTGTTGGATTGAGGCTGCTTAAGCCATGCATCCATGTCCACATATTCGCTAAGGGATCATAGGTCCATAGAGCTCCGTATTCATTGACACCATGCAATCCTCCGAAGAGCCAGAATTTTCCCTGGTGATCAAGCCATTCACAGGGTTCGTATAAAGCCGGAGGTGTATTGAGTGAGTCAGCGACAGTGATTGTTCCGAAAATTCCGGTGCTGCCGCTGATGGTATCTCCTTTCATCCAGGTCCAGGAACTTTGCTGAGCAAAACTTTCTGAAGTGAGAAAAAAAAGAAAGGAAAGGAAGCAGATGATTTGTAATGATTTTTCCATTGTGAAAATTTTAAGTGGAAGAAAAAAAATTTGACTAACAAAGACCGGAATTAAATGTTTTACCTGATTGACCGGGAAATCTTTTTTTCGGAATGAATTGCGGTTTTGTCACCGTTTATTTTGCAACAATGAGTTTCGTTTTCCTCAATTCATTCTCTGTTTTAATCTCAATAAAATAAATACCATTTGGTAACTTTCTCAAATCTAAATCCTTTTTCCAATCAGCTGAGATAATATTTTCGAATGAAGTAAAAATAATTTGTCCATATGAGTTCCTCACAAGTATGGGAACACACATGGAACTTTCCATATTCAGCAATTCAATCGTGAAATGCCGCCCGAAGCAGAAAATATTAATGGAAAATTTCTCTCATAAAAAGGAAACGGCTACATCATCCGGAGCAAATGACCGTGAAAAGAACAGAAAGCTTTATGAGCTTAGTTTAAAGCTGGCAGGACTGGCATAAATAATATTTTTACCCGGAATGCTGGTTCAGCAAGCAGAAATCAAACGGGAGCCAACTTTAATGAATCTGAATGACGTAAATGATTTCAGGTCCATGAAAATCTGATTATTGTTTAAACTGCAAGTGATGGATCTGTAAGATTCATTTCAAAAAAAGCAAATAGTTAATCGAAACTGAAAATCGTATTTTTGGAAAATTAAATATACTGCTTTATGAAGAAAACAATCATTATTCTCTCCACCACCTTAATTATAGCAACAGCCGGATTTTTCGCTTGGAGAAGCTATTCGTGCAACTCTTCGGGCTATAGTGAAAATTCAGCAATGGCTGTTTCACAAGCAACAACAGGCAATGGCAGCTGCGGGCATATAACCCAAACAGCATCCGGCTATGATGCACAAATGACAGTCAATTGTGAGAAGTCCTGTGCCATGAAAAATGCTGATGCTTCACAAGTGGTAATGCAATCGGAGGCAAAGGTGGGTGATTATGCAAAATGCCCGGTAAGCGGCGCGGTATTCCTTGTTACAGATGAAAGCCGGAAAGTGAAATATACCGGTAAAAGTGCCTATACGTGCTGCTCAACTTGCGAAAGTATTTTCAATTCCTCCCCGGAGAAATTTTCAGCTAACATCAATTAAAATATGTCGCAAGACCTTAAATTTGAAACAAATTGATTTAAAATAACCAAACAGTTAAAACGCTACAATGAAGATTGCAGTTTGCGGAAAAGGGGGTGTTGGGAAAACTACCATCAGCGGAATGTTATGCCGTCTTATTGGCAGAAGCGGGGTTCCGGTGCTTGCTATTGATGGTGATCCTAACCCGAATCTTGCGCTTATTCTGGGAATAGATCTTCAGGCCGCCGCCCCTCCAGCACTCAGCACAGATTTACTGGAGGTTACAGAAAAGGAAGATGGAAAAAGATACGCAACACTCGGAGTGCCCCTCCGGCAGGTGATGGATACATATGGATTAAAAGCTCCTGATAACGTTACATTGCTTGCAGTGGGTCAGCCGGAGCATGCTTCAACAGGATGCATGTGTGGCTTACATACTACGGTGCGGGAAATTGTTCATTCGGCATTGGAAGAAAGTAATGGCATCACCATACTGGACCTCGAGGCATCCCTTGAGCAGATGAAGCGCGGCACCTCTAAGTACGTTGATATCCTTTTGTGTGTAGTGGAGCCTTATTTCCGGTCGCTCGAAGCAGCAGCGCGTTTTTACCGCCTTGGTAAGGAGCTCGGAATAAAAAAAATAGTAGCTGTTGCCAACAAGGTTAAGAGTGCCGAAGACGAAAATGCCATCCGTGAATTTTGTGCGCGGATTGACCTTCCGGTTGAAGCCATCATTCCTTATGATGAACAATTAGCTGCAACAGATGCGAAGGGCATTTCAGTACTTAATACAAATCAATTCTCTCCCGCTGTTAATGCCTTGAATGAGTTAGTAAAAAGAATATCGCTGAATTAATAATCGTTCAACGCTACGTCAGAAATTCCTGAGCATTACATTCTCAATGTCTCACTGTTCCTTATATATTGCAATGTTTGATCAAATCCAGCCTTGCTTATAGGAAGGCTGATATAGTCAATATATTTTCCACGGAAGTTTTCTTCATCGTCAGGATTTGAAGCAGCCTCTTTAGCATCAATCAAGTACTGGCGAAAATCAAAAATCAGTTGCGATTCCCCTATTTTACCATGCCCGGGAATCACAGTTACATCAGCATATTGATCAAGCATTTTAGTTAATGAAGTTATGTATCCGTCAACATTGGCCCCCGCTTGCTCATCGAGGTATGGATGCTGCTGGTTCAGGACCAGGTCGCCTGTGAATAATGCCTGGTGCTTTGGAAGATACACAATTACATCATCAAAAGTGTGAGCCTGGCCCATATTAATGATGTGCACCGTTTCATCACCGAAAGTAATCGTTACGCTGTCAGAAAGCCATTGATTCGGCATATCTTCCTTGGCATTCAATACATTCCAATACTGCACGCCATAATCTCCGGCAATCACTGTGGGGTTATTGTACAAATGATTTCCGCCTGTATGATCTTTATGAATGTGTGTATTTACAATAAATACCTTTTTCCCCCCGGCCTTGGTATCAATCCACTGATGAAGACGTTCTGCGCCCTGCTTCATCTTGGTATCAATTATTAATACTGATGTATCACCAATGAGTACCCCGCTGTTTCCACCACTTCCGGGAATGATATAAAAATCGTCATCTACTTTATGAATATCCAGCCCGAATTCGCTGCATCCGGAAAAAATAAACATTCCGATTACGAAAGTTAAAAGTTGTGCAGAAGGCGAAATAGTTTTCATGATCCGGAGGCGCAAAGTTATTTAAATGAATTCCTGCAATAAGAGAAAGAAGATATCGGACTATTAAACGGATGCTTATTTTTAAGGCCTCAAACTTCCGGAATGAAAAAATTATATTTTGTAATTGCAGCAACCTTCCTTTTCATCCTTGCTATGACACTCGTGTTCTATGAGTTGAATTACAACCACAGTTAAGGACTAGGAGCAGGTAAGGATTATAATTAACGAGCATTTATTAATTGTGAAGGTTGAAGAAAGAGCCATTTAATGATGCAGATTACCAGTCATCCTTTTTCACCTTAATACTTGGCTGACGCAAACCGGCTTTTAAATCTTCAATCAAGTCATTAAAGTATTTACCGGCTTCATCCAGAGTGTGGTAATTATCGGCTATGTCAGGATCACCGGCATTAAATAATTTTTCTATCGGAAAATAGCTGGATGCCTGTAGATTAATGTTCATGATCTCGTACCGGTATTTCTGATCTTTGAATCCGATTTCAAGGGTATATTTTACAATTCCTGCCATCACTTTTACATTGTTTTTTATCCTGTACACTGTGAATGCAGGTTTTAGAATTAATTTACCACTTACTGAATCTATCACCTCTACAATGCCGACAGGATTTTTGTAGAAATCGTGATACCAGTTGCCGGCGCGCTTAAATAATTCCATCTTATCCGCACCCACCTCTGTAACCACCTCCCTGTAATATACCTGGTTATTTTCTTCATTGCGCGGCAAATCGGGGGGTAAAAGCTTGTCTTTATCCTTTTGCGCATAAGCGCTTAGTGATAAAAAGATGATAACAGGGATTAACAGATTTTTCATAAAGTGTTTTTTTCACAATAAAAGTCTTTTATCCAAAAATACTGCCACGTAAACTGCCACTTTCAGCCATTTATTTTTAAAACTTTAATTAATACAGTAAACAAATTTTTGTTAATAAAAAGTCGCTAAAACCCACGTCTTTCCTGCGTTTTCATATGACTTTGAACTAACTTTACCACTTCATTTTCACAGTTAATTTCCCATCTTAATATGGTTGTCGAAGAAGTAAAAGTTGCGAAAAAAAAGAATACGGATTATACTGCTGACAATATTCAGGTTCTTGAAGGTTTGGAGGCGGTCCGTAAACGTCCGGCAATGTATATCGGCGACGTTGGTACACGGGGATTGCACCATCTCGTATATGAAGTAGTAGACAACTCCGTTGACGAGGCTTTAGTTGGCTTTGCAAAAAATATTGATGTATTTATCAATGAAGATAATTCGATCACGGTAAATGATGATGGCCGTGGCATTCCGACGGATATCATGAAGAAGGAAGGTCGGTCAGCCCTTGAAGTGGTAATGACCGTGCTTCACGCAGGTGGAAAATTTGACAAGGATTCCTATAAAGTTTCCGGAGGACTGCATGGTGTAGGTGTATCGTGCGTAAACGCACTCTCAACTTATTTGCGTGCGACCATTTACCGCAATGGAAAAATATACCTTCAGGAATATGAGCGTGGAAAGCCGAAGGAAAAGGTTAGGGAAACGGGCACTACTGACCGTACAGGGACAGAAATAATGTTTGTTCCTGATTCAACAATCTTTAAAATCACTGAATACAAATACGATACGATTGCAGCGCGCCTGAGAGAATTATCCTATCTCAACAAAGGCATTCACCTTACACTAACTGATAAGCGTGAGAAAGATGAAAAGGGGATGTTCAATACTGAAACGTTCTATTCCGAAGGCGGATTAAAAGAATTTGTTCAATTTCTTGACGCCACGCGCCTGCCCCTGATTTCCGAGCCAATTACGGTGGAGGGTGAGCGAGATCAGATTAAAGTGGAAGTGGCACTTCAGTATAACAATACCTTTAATGAAAATGCTCACTCCTACGTAAATAACATCAATACAATTGAAGGCGGCTCACACGTGGCAGGGTTCAGAAGAGCATTAACCCGTGCATTTAAGTCATATGCCGATAAGAATAATCTTTTTGGTAAAATAGATTTTGAAATTACCGGTGATGATTTCCGTGAAGGACTGACCGCAGTGATTTCCGTAAAAGTACCGGAGCCACAATTTGAGGGTCAGACAAAATCCAAGCTTGGTAATTCCGAAGTGGTGGGGGTAGTGGATCAGCTGGTGGGTGAATTTCTAACCTATTACCTGGAAGAGCACCCGCGCGAAGCTAAGATCATCATCAATAAAGTTGTACTTTCTGCTACTGCACGAAATGCTGCCCGGAAGGCACGTGAACTGGTACAAAGAAAAAATGGAATGGTGGGAACAGGGCTGCCAGGTAAGCTTGCCGACTGTTCAGATACCGATCCTGAGAATTGTGAAATTTTTCTCGTTGAGGGTGATTCAGCCGGAGGAACAGCCAAACAAGGTAGAAACAGGCGGTTCCAGGCAATACTTCCGCTTCGCGGTAAAATTCTGAACGTAGAGAAAGCTATGGAGCATAAGATTTATGATAATGAGGAAATCAGAAACATGTTTATGGCGCTTGGAGTTCATCGAAATGATGCCAAGGAGCTGGTAATGGATAAAATGCGCTATCACAAGGTCATCATTATGACTGATGCCGATGTTGACGGCAGCCATATTACCACCCTTATTCTTACTTTCTATTACCGCTACATGAAGGAGCTGGTGGAGAAAGGGCATGTTTATATTGCCGCTCCGCCCTTATACCTGGTAAAAAAAGGAAAGGAGCAGCGGTATTGCTGGGACGAAGATGAGCGTAAAGCGGCCGTAAAGGATTTAGGCGGAGGGAAGGATGATAGTGTCGGGATACAGCGCTACAAAGGACTTGGTGAAATGAACGCAGAGCAATTGTGGGAAACCACAATGAATCCTGATACAAGAACGCTTTGGCAGGTTACGATTGACAGTGCCGCCGAAGCTGACCATATCTTCTC
>JBDSEA010000051.1:0-8859 GCA_039920305.1 Chitinophagales bacterium | reverse complement strand
GATAATACAAAGCAAAGTGGTCTCACTCTTTCAAGCTATGTGAAAGGGGTCAACTGGGGCGACTATGATAATGATGGTTATCCCGATTTGTACGTCTCATCTTTTCAGCATCCGTGTCATCTCTATCACAATGATGGAGTGAAGGATGGAATGGTTCACTTTACTGATGTGACTGAGAAATCAGGAGCCATCGGTTGTCAATCAAGTTTTCCCTGCTGGTGGTTTGATTACAATAATGATGGATGGCAGGATATTTATGTGTCAGCTTACCAGCCCGGATATACCATCAATTCATGCCGTGAGTTCATGGGCCTACCGATGGATTCAACACTCTTCCCTTGCCTTTATCACAACAACGGTGATGGCACATTCACCAATGTAGCCCAGCAGATGCATATTGATTACGAAACATTCACCATGGGTTGCAACTACGGCGATCTCGATAACGACGGCTTCTTAGATTTTTATCTCGGCATCGGTTCACCGGATTACAAAGCAATTTTCCCAAACCGAATGTTTCATAATCATGAAGGGAAATTTTTTGAAGACTGCACAATCAGCGGCGGCTTCGGTCAGTTGCAGAAAGGACATGCCATTGCATTCTGCGATTTTGATTTCGACGGCGACCAGGATGTGTATGCCGACTTCGGCGGATTCTATTATGGCGATGTTTATGAAAATGCACTCTATGAAAATCCCGGCTTTGGAAACAATTGGATAAACGTAAAATTTGATGGCGTAAAAACAAATAAATCCGGTGTGGGCAACCGCGTGAAGCTCACCTTCAATGATGATGGTAAAGAGCGCTCCACCTACCTCGTGGTCAGCAAAGGCGCAAGTTTTGGCGGCAACCCAATACGATTACAGGCCGGAGTGGGAAAAGCGACTGTAATTGATGAGATGGAAGTTACCTGGCAGGCAACCGGCGAAAAGCAGGTGATCAGAAATATTCCGGTAAACAAAATTTATCTTGATAAGGAAGGGTCAACTGCCCTTACTGAAATTCCTCTGAAGTCCTTTGAATATCAAACGATGGAGCGAAAAATGGCAAAGGGTGATTCTACTGGAATGAATCACATGAAGCACATGCATATGTAATTTTGAATATTACCCAGTACGCTAATCAAGGGGCTTCATCCATTCAGGGTGGAGCCTTTTTATTTAAGAACATAGATTATTTTTCTATGGCTGTTAATCAGGCCTGGTACTACCCTATTCCAAGTTTTTTTTAATACCACGGAATAACCAGGCGATATTTCTTTTGATGAGATTTAATAAATGTTAGCAGAATTCAAATTATTATCCTGAAAATACGTCAGAAGCTACTTCTCAGGACATCTTCGCTTTCAGGCTCATATCCAGGCTGCGGTAGGAGTGAGTGAGTGCACCAACTGATATGTAATTCACTCCCGTGGAAGCAACATCACGCACCGTTTCAAGAGTTATGCCGCCGGATGCTTCTGTTTCCAGTCTGCTCCCGATCATTTCAATTGCCTTACGGAGATCCGGGAGTGAAAAATTATCAAGCATGATCCGGTCCGCATTTCCGGCTTTCAAAATGAGCTCTGCATCATGCAATGTCCGTGCTTCAATTTCTACCCGCAGTGAAAACTTTCTTTCTTCCAGATAATTTCTGGCCGCTACCAATGCGTTCACAATACCCCCGGCATAATCAATATGATTATCTTTTATCAGGATCATATCATACAATCCAAATCGATGATTTTCTCCGCCGCCAATTCTTACGGCCCATTTTTCAGCAGCGCGGAATAGCGGTGTTGTTTTTCTGGTGTCCAGAATTTTCGACTTAAAGCCTTCAATACGCTTTACGTATTCCCGTGTGAGTGTAGCAATACCACTCATTCGCTGCATGCAGTTAAGCACTAGTCGCTCACATTTAAGGATCGTCCGGGCTTTGGCTGAAATCTCAAATGCAGTTTCCCCATTCTGAATCAGGTCACCATCAGCTTTAAGCTTTGTGAATTTGATTGAAGGTGAAAGATGCAGGAATATTTTTTCAGCAAGGTCAACACCTGCAAGAATGCCGTCATCCTTAATATGAAGCAGGGCACTCCCCTCTGCTTCAGGACTGATACAAGAAAGGGAGGTATGATCACCCTCCCCTACATCTTCTTCCAGCGCTTGTTGTATAAATCTATTCCAATCAATCATTATTGTTTTTCAAATCGCATTTCCTGTATGAACGGCTGGGCACCTTTCTGCTTCACAAAATAATAGGTTCTGAAGGATTGGTTTGCCGTCTTCAACGTTCCGATGCCATAGGAAGAACCCTCATCGGATTTACCGCGATGAATAAGATCAAAAGACTGTACTGAACTCTTAGCAAAAAAATCGCGCAGCACCATCTCTGCCTGCACACGGCTGTAAGTTGATTCCTTGTCAAGAATGGTGATTTCCACGTTATTATCAAAATATCTGGCTACTTCTTTTGAGTTTCCGGTACGTATGGCACTTCCAATATTGCTGAGTATATCCGACTGGGCAAAGGAATATGCGGGCATTACAAAAAGCAAGGCCAGTATTAACCATTTCATTCCTTTTGTATTCATTATAAATTTAAATTTTATACCTTATGGTTTCCAAAAATAACGCCAACGATTAAATAAATCAAGTTGCTCAATTTTAAGAGATTTAGAGTAATAAGGGTATTTATTGAGTCACTGATTGACCACTAAACTATTCAATCACTGGTTTTAAATAAGCAATAACTTTGGCAGCGCTCTATGAAAAAAAAGGTGATGCTCATCATCATGGATGGGTGGGGACATGGTACCCGGCCTCCTGCTGATGCAATCTACCAGGCGCATGCTCCCTTTGTAAAAAGCCTGTACGCGAAATATCCTCACAGTGAATTAATTACCTGCGGCGAAGCGGTTGGGTTGCCTGAAGGCCAGATGGGTAATTCTGAAGTCGGGCATATGAACATAGGGGCCGGCAGGGTGGTTTACCAGGAGCTGGTGCGTATTAACCTCTCTATTAAATTGAAACAACTGGGTCAAAACACTGCCTTATTGAACGCCCTGAATGGTGCGCTGGAAAATAATAAGCCAGTTCATTTCATCGGCCTGGTTTCTGATGGCGGTGTCCATTCTCACATCAATCATTTAAAGGCGCTTTGTGACATAGCACATGAAAATGGATTATCAAAAGTTTACATTCATGCATTTACTGATGGCAGGGATACTGATCCCAAAAGCGGTACAGGCTTCCTGACTGAATTGCAGGAATATTTAAAAACTTCAACCGGACAAATTGCAAGTGTAATCGGAAGATATTATGCCATGGACCGGGATAATCGCTGGCAACGCATAAAGCTTGCGTATGATCTTCTTGTTTTGGGGGAAGGAAAAAAAACTGAAGATGTTTTGAGGTCAGTAGAGGAATCTTATGAAAAGGAAATTACAGATGAATTTATAATGCCTATTGTAAAAGTTGATTCTGGCGGAAATGCTGTTTCTACTATTCAGCCCGGCGATACAGTGATCTGCTTTAACTTCAGGACTGACAGGTGCCGTGAAATTACCAGAGCCCTCACACAACAGGATTTCCCTGAACTGGGAATGAAAAAACTTCCCTTGCATTTTGTTACCATGACCGTTTATGATCACCAGTTCGAAAATGTAGTCAACATTTTTTCAAATGAGGATTTAAATCATACCCTGGGTGAAGTGCTTTCCGCGAATAAGCAGACCCAGATCAGAATTGCAGAAACGGAAAAATACCCGCACGTAACTTTCTTCTTTAATGGCGGCAGGGAACACCCTTTTGAAGGGGAGCACCGGTTCATGATTCCTTCGCCCAAAGTGGCAACCTACGATTTGCAGCCGCAGATGAGCGCGCTGGAGGTAAAAGATACACTGATTGAAAAGATGAAGGAGCTAAGGCCTGATTTTATTTGTCTCAACCTCGCAAATGCAGACATGGTGGGTCATTCAGGAGTCATATCTGCCGTGATTAAAGCTGTGGAAGCTGTAGATGAATGTGTAAGGGAAATCACACAAGCCGCACGCCAGCTTGGCTATGCCACGCTTCTTACTGCCGATCATGGCAATGCTGATTATCTGATCAATGAGGATGGATCACCCAATACAGCGCATACAATGAATCCGGTACCATTGTTTTTGATTGATGATGAAATCAATGCCCCACTTAGAAATGGAAAACTTGCCGACATTGCGCCAACAATTCTTACACTCATGGGAATTGAAATCCCTCCGGAGATGGACGGTGAAATCCTGATTCAAATGGAAGAAGTGGGAACCGCCAATATTTAACATGAATAAGCAGAAAACTGAAAAATGATCATAAGAAAATTAGCGTGCACATTTGGTATTATATCATCTTTTACCCCTGCTTTTTTTTTCATTTTTCATCTTTTATTTATAATTCTAACCTCCTCCTGTAAAAACCCTGAAAAGCAAGGCTTAAATGAAAAGCCCTATTTCGATCTTACCTCATTTTTCAACGGGCAGATCACCAAGCTGAATCATGATTCACTGATCGTGATAAAGACTTCAGCAATCAATGGTAAAACGGCCGAGCACCGGATGAACTGGACAGACTGGAAGCGCGAGTTTGTCTTATTTCTTGAATCAGACATTAATAAATCTTCCTTGATCGGGAAGTATTTGATAGATACACTCGGTGAAAATAACGGTGCCGGAATGAAAATCAGGTATCAGGCAATTGACAGTTTACTGCGTACGAGGCTGCTTGAAGTCAGTTTCCGGGATCAGGCAGTAAAGGAGATTTACATCATCAACAAAACCTCTGGCTTTCTCTCTTCTTCATCCGAGAATCTGCTTTATCATCCCCTTGAGCTCTATATCATAAAAACTTCCACACAAAACAGGTTCTTTGGCATGAACGATTTTTCAGTGATGGGAAAAATCACCACGAAAGAGAAAAAGTATTTTTGATAAAATTTTCTATTGAAATTCGGCATCTGCAATCTTTCCGTTATTCCTGTTCACGCCGAACCATCGGACAAAAGTGAAATGGTATCGCAAATACTATTCGGTGAATCTTTTGAAATCCTTGAAACCAGTAAGCAATGGCTTCGCATACATACAACCGCAGATGAGTACGTGGGTTGGATCAGCCAAAAACAAATGACCTATGTGAATGCTGATTATATCAAACAGGTTGAGCAACCGCCTTTCACCTTTCTGCTCGACCTTACAGCCAATGCAACAGGCAAAACAGGGAGTGTGATTTTACTCATCGGTTCTTCGCTTCCGTTCTATAAAGATCAGAAGTTCAGGATTGGTGAAGAAGAATTTGAGACCGGTGGTGATGTTATTCAAAGCGGCAATGATGATCTTTCGAATCGCATCTCATGGTTTGCTCTGAAGTTTGCCGGAGCTCCGTATCTGTGGGGCGGAAGGTCATTGTTCGGGATAGACTGCTCGGGTTTTACCAATGTTGTTTTTAAGCTTGCAGGCATCCGGTTACGCCGCGATGCCTGGCAGCAAAGTGAGCAGGGAACGCTTATAAGCTTCATTGACCAGGCGCGTGCAGGTGATCTTGCCTTCTTTCACAATGAAGAGGAGAAAATCACACATACAGGCATTATTCTGGAAGGGAAAAAAATTATTCATGCTTCAGGGCGTGTCCGTGTTGATACGATAGATCACTTTGGCATTTACAATGATGAAGAAAAAAGATACACGCATCAACTGCGATTGATCAGGAGAATGATCGGCTGAAAGCAGGCAGGGGAATGAGCACTTGCCTGGTTAATTTTCAAAATCCTTCTTCAGAAATTTTTTATGCTTCATAAGCTTCCGGGCCGGGAGCAGGGTTAGGGGCAACAAAAAAAATGAATGATTAAAATTCTCTCTTCTGAGCAGTTTCGGAATGCTGACCGATTCACCATTGAGCATGAGCCGGTCGCCGCCATTGATTTGATGGAGCGGGCAGCCCAAAAATTTTGCGATATGTATGGGCGCTTATCTGTGCAGGGTGTGAATTACATTTTCTGCGGACATGGAAATAACGGGGGCGACGGACTGGCAATTGCCCGGATACTGAGTCAGAATAAGCATGAGGTGAATATTTTTATTCTCAAATCAGCAAATTATTCTTATGACTTTCTGATGAATCTTTCACGCTTGAAAAAAATCCAGGGAATAAGTGTATCATATATTGAATCTGAAAATGATTTTCTGAATATTGAATTTCAACCTGGAGATAAAATAACTGAACAAGCGGCTCATACCCCGGTAATCGTGGATGCCCTCTATGGCACAGGCTTAAATAAGCCTGTAACCGGGGTAGCTGCGAAACTGATCGCGTTTCTTAACAAGCAAAATGCGGTTCGGGTAGCTGTTGATATTCCAAGTGGCTTATCTGCTGATCATCATACTGAAGGAATTTGCTTTCAGGCTGATCATACGATCACCTTTCATGCACCCAAACTCTCATTTTTCTTTCCTGAAAATTATAAGTCCACGGGGGATATACATGTTGCTGATATCCAGCTCGACAAAAATTTTATTTCCTCACTTTCCTCACGAAACTTTTTGATTGAGAGAAGGGATGTTCAGCAAAGAATCAAGCCGCGGAAGAAATTTGATCACAAGGGCACATACGGTCATGCCTTTATTCATGCAGGAAATACCGGAAAGATGGGTGCGGCAATTTTGTGCGCGAAAGCCTGTGCGCGCATGGGAGCAGGATTAACAACTGTTCTTCTTCCGGAAAACCAGTCGGCGGTGTTGAACATTTCATTACCGGAGGTCATGACGGAAGAATATCAGGGTGAAAACATTCCAGATGATTTAAAAAAATATACTGCATTCGCATTTGGCCCGGGCATTGGAACTACCGATAAATCGAAAAGAATTTTCCTTTCCCTGCTGAAAAAAATATCGTCACCTGTTGTTCTCGATGCGGATGCCCTGAATATTCTTTCAAAGAAAAAAAACCGGTGGACCCTGATTCCCAAAAATTCAATTCTCACTCCGCATCTGAAAGAGTTTGAGCGGCTCGCCGGAAAGAGTTTGAATTGGGAAGAAAGGCATCGTTTGCAAGTCAGACTTTCAGAGGAGCATTTCCTCTGCATTGTTCTGAAAGGTGCAAACACCTGCATCACCACCCCCGATGGAATTTCATATTTCAATTCCACCGGCAATCCCGGAATGGCAAAGGGAGGAAGCGGTGATGTGCTCACGGGAATGATCGTGTCATTGCTTGCTCAAAGCTATTCACCTGAAGATGCCTGCATTGCCGGTGTTTACCTGCATGGACTTGCTGCCGATCTCGCGGTAAAGGATCAAAGTGAACCATCACTGCTTGCAACCGACATTATAAAAAATATTGGAAATGGCTATAATAGCCTCCTGGATTTAAAAAAATAAAACTTAAACGTGTGGAGAAATTTCGGTTTGATCTCAGAATTACGAAGTGACTTCAAATCGTACTTGCCAATTGTTAACTGCTAATTTTGTGCAATGAATCTTTCTGCGCTCACTGCTATTTCTCCCATTGATGGAAGGTATCGGGAAAAAGCCGGGAAGCTCGATGAGTATTTTTCAGAGTACGCGCTAATCCGCTACCGGGTTTATGTTGAGGTGGAATACTTTATTGCTTTGATTCAAAAAGATCTTCCGCAATTGAAATTATTCGACCGCTCAAAGATTGAAGCGGTGCAGGACATCTTCAAGAATTTTTCAGATGCGGATGCAATCAGGATCAAGGAGATCGAACACACCACCAATCATGATGTGAAGGCGGTAGAATATTTTCTCCGCGAAAAATTTCATTTGCTCGAGTGCGGCAACTTTGTAGAGTTCATTCACTTCGGGTTAACCTCGCAGGACATTAACAACACTGCCATTCCGCTCTCCTTCAAGCTTGCTTTAAGGAATGAATTCACTCCGACACTTGCGCTTGTGATTGAAAAGCTCTGGCAGCTTGCCCATAAATGGAAGGATATTCCCATGCTCGCCCGCACGCATGGGCAGCCAGCTTCTCCTACCTTGCTCGGTAAAGAATTTTATGTTTTTGTGGAACGGCTGATCCTGCAGAAAGACCAGAATGTTTCCATTCCCTTCTCTGCGAAATTCGGGGGTGCCACCGGAAACTTCAATGCGCATTACGCAGCCTATCCCAATGAAGACTGGGTTGCATTCGCCAACCATTTTGTGAAGGAAGTTCTGGGATTGAGCCGCTCGCAGTTCACTACCCAGGTCGAGCATTATGATTTTCTTGCCGCCCACTTCGATGCCCTCAAGCGCATCAACAATATCCTGACTGACCTGTGCCGTGATGTCTGGATGTACATCTCCATGAACTATTTCCGGCAGAAAATTAAGGAGGGCGAAGTAGGGTCATCTGCCATGCCCCATAAGGTGAACCCGATTGATTTTGAAAATGCAGAAGGAAACCTCGGAGTGGCGAATGCATTATACGAGCATTTCTCTTCCAAGCTCCCCATCTCAAGGTTGCAGCGTGACCTCACGGATTCTACGGTGCTACGCAACATCGGTGTTCCGGTTGCCCACTCGATGATCGCACTTCATTCCATCTTAAAAGGATTGGATAAGCTCATATTGAATGAAGAGGCGTTGCAAAAAGATCTTGAAGAAAACTGGATCGTGGTGGCTGAAGCCATCCAAACCATCCTTCGCAGGGAAAATTATCCTGATCCTTACAGCGCCCTGAAAGCGCTGACGAGGAAGAATGAAAAAATCTCTCCTGAGCAAATTTCTTCCTTCATCGAATCGCTGAATGTAAGTGATGAAGTAAAACGGGAGCTTAAGGCGATCACACCGTTTAATTATACGGGACGGTTTCAGCCCTGAAATCAGCACATTTAATTAATGCTGCTTTATC
>JBDSEA010000050.1:0-17106 GCA_039920305.1 Chitinophagales bacterium | reverse complement strand
TCAACCGGGTTCCCAAATCGATTGTTGTTGGAATTGCGAACACCGACAGGAAACGGGACTTTACCTTTCCGACAACAATTGCGGCTGATCAAAAACGGTATCCAACCGCCGGCCACTCAGACAAGTTCATCAGTTTCTTAGAAAAAGAATTGCAACCCTATATTGAAAATAAATACAAATCCAATGGTTCACGTACCATTATCGGCGAATCTTTGGGCGGACTGTTAGCAATAGAAATTTTGCTTAAGCAGCCAACACTTTTCGATCACTATATTATTGTAAGCCCGAGCTTGTGGTGGGACAATGGGTCGTTGCTAAACCTGCCATCAGCATTGTTGCAAGACAGCTTTAAAGCAAATACTGAAATCTATATTGGCGTTGGTAAAGAAGGTTTGACGCCGGGTGATTTTCCCAGGGTACATGAGGTAGATGCAAACCTCCTTGCAGACAAACTTAAAAGCTCCATAAGCAAAACATTAAATGTGTACTTTGACTATCTGCCACAGGAAGAACATGCGACGGTAAGTCATCAGGCGGTGTTTAATGCGCTGAGAATGCTATATGGTGGTAACCAATAGAATCAAAGAGGAAAAAAGGTCAATATTTATGAAACTCATCAGTCTCTGTCCAATTGAAATTGCGGTACTTTTTGATGAGGGAAAACAGTTAACTTCGAAATTATTACTGGCTTTCCAATTCACTACTTATGACATGAAATCTTCTGCTGATGATTTTGTCTCGTATCCGTATTCCGGTGCTACATTTTATGAACTGGGATTGCCTGGATTATTTCCGATAGCGTACTATGCAAAAATTATCTACAATGACATGAAATACTTTGACATGCTATATTGTATGTGTAAATTTACCTAACTCACTGCTTTATTTAATTTGCTTTATGAAAAAATTGATACTCTTTTTCTTTTCAATATTTTTAATCACGAATGCATCATTTGCAGATTGTCCACTTCCTGCTCCTGCTAATCTTACTCCGCTCTCAAAAACAAGCTGCTCTATCACTATTACATGGAAGGCGGTGAATGGTGCTGCCAGTTACAAACTACGATACAAGCTTAAAGCCTCCTCAACTTGGATAAAAGTGAATGCGGGAAATACCACTGCATACACGGTTTCAGGTCTATCTTCTGTTACTCCATACGATTTTAGTGTGGCATCAGTTTGCCCTAATAATAATGCGGGAGTTTTTAGCAATATCATTTCAGTGAAAACAAATTCATGTTCACTGCCGAATAATCCGGAAGTTTCTAACATCACTTCTGCCTCTGCACACACCACGTGGATGCCCGTATGCCCTGCTTCCAGCTATATTCTTCGGTATAAAAAAACAGCTAATTCTGTGTGGAACAAGGTGGGGAACATCATGGTGCCATCCTATACTATCATCGCTCTTGAACCACAAACCAATTATGAAGTGCAGGTTCGCAGCGCCTGCAGCGCAGATACTTCAGCATGGACCGAGAGTGTTACTTTCCTCACTTTGAATGCCGTCGTACCCGCGCATCCTAATATCGTAATGATTTTGCTCGATGATGCGCGCTATGATGCGTTTAAACCTAATGGGGGACCTTCATATTTAAATTATCCCTCTATTGACCGGATAGCTAATGAAGGTGTGAACTTTAAATATTTTCTTCCAACTTCAAGCCAGTGTACTCCCAGTCGGGGAACGATTTTAACTGGCTTATATGCGCATAAGCACGGAGCCGTTTCTAACAAAAATAATATCAATACTTCTATACCCCAGATTCAGGAAATACTGCATGACAATGGATATTTTACCGGGGTGATTGGTAAGTACACTTTTTCAAACAACCCCGATGGTTGTGACTGGTATGCGGTGAGCGCATCCCTTGCATATATTGATCCGCATCTTTTCACAAATGGAATTCATAAGGACTACCCGGGGCATGTGACAGACGTATACAGTCAGTTACTGGGGGCCTTTTTTGATTCCATTCCTGCTAATAAACCTTTCTTCCTTATGTTCTGGCCGATATCCCCGCATGGTCCCTCGATTCCGCGCGATCAGGATACAAGCTTTTATGTAAACCAGACGATGCCATTTCCATCCAATTTCTATAAATATCCAAAGAATTATCCCCGTTACTATTACACCTTTGATCAGAGATGGGATTTTAATGCGTCACAAACCGATAGCATGCGTCTCATTGAGTTTCAAACCCAGCAGGGCACTGATATGAATGTTGATACCATCTTAACCCGGTTGGAGAACATGGGAATTCTCGACAGCACGATGGTCATTTTCACATCTGATAATGGCTATATGAAAGGTGAGCATTTAATGGCAGCCAAGCAGGTGGCTCTGGAAGAGTCAATCCGTTTACCGCTGTTTATTCGTTACCCTGCATGGTTCATGTGGAATACAGTGGTAACTGATCAGATTGGTTCCAATATGGATCTTGCCCCTACCATTCTTGAAGCCGCCAATATTCCTGATACTTTTAAAATGGATGGCATTTCTCTTCACCAGCTCTTCAATGGCACCATTCCCCGAAAAGATTTTTTATATGAGTACTGTTCTCAGGAAGCTTTACCTCCCATAAGGGCTGTACGCTCAGTTGAGTACAAATACATATATAGCTTTTGCGATCAGACCACTGAGGAATTTTATGATCTTATCATAGATCCAAAAGAAAACACAAATCAGATTTTCAATCCTGCTTATACTTCACTGATCCAGGAATACCGCAATAAGAAGGATAGTCTTCGTGTAGTATTTAACGATACGATTAGTGAGATTCGTCACTGTTCGCTGGCTAAAATCCAGATGAGAAATAGCGTTGAATCAGAATCAGAATCAGAGTATGCTGACGTTAATGGAATTTACCTGTTTCCTTCACCGGCTGATCAAAGGCTTCAATTGCGATTCTTTGTGGGGAAGAATATGTCCATGCTTCTTACAGTAAAAAATGAAATGGGTGAAACTATGGTTACTAATTTTAGCAGGGAGAATGGCTGGATCCGTTTAGTAGTTGACTGCAGCAACTGGTTGCCCGGTGCATATTTTGCTTTTCTGCTTGATGACGAAGAAATACGAACCTGCAAAATGATGGTGATGCATTAAATGCAGTAAAAATCCGCGCGTATTCGTAACGCGCTTTTTCGTTTAATCTAAGCGACAATTTTTTTGCTGTAATTGATCTTCGCCTGGTTTTTGAAGGGCATTCTGACTATTAACAAAAATCGGATACGGGTTATCTAAATTCGATTTGAGAAGAAATCTCAAGATACCAGCCAGTGTCTTTACCTGAAGAAAACCAATCAATTTAATTACGGTAGGTGAGGAGGTCACCCCTGAAGGAGGGTATAATCACTCCTTAATAAACTATGGTTATCTCCTTCCCGCCATCATTCCTTTCATCGCACCGGGTGTGCTGAATTTCTTCATCATTTTGCGCATCTCATCAAACTGCTTGATGAAGGCATTCACCTCCTGAATAGTGTTACCGCTTCCTTCTGCCAGTCTTTTTCTGCGCGAGCCGGCAAGTAATTCAGGATTCTCACGCTCTTCCTTTGTCATGGAGAGGATGATCGCCTCGATTTTTTTGAACTGATTTTCATCAATGTCAACATCCTTCATTGCCTTGCCCATGCCGGGGATCATTGCCATCAGGTCCTTAATGTTTCCCATCTTCCGTATCTGAGCAAGCTGTGTTAAGAAATCATTGAAGTCAAATTTGTTCTTGCGCATCTTCTGCTGCAGGCGCTCGGCTTCCTTCTCATCAAACTGGTCCTGGGCTTTTTCAACGAGTGAAACAATGTCACCCATTCCAAGGATGCGCTGCGCCATCCGGTCAGGATAGAAGAGGTCAACCTGGTCAAGCTTTTCGCCTGTTGATACAAACTTGATCGGCTTCTGTACCTCGTACTTTATGGTAAGTGCTGCGCCACCGCGTGTATCACCATCGAGCTTGGTGAGCACAACGCCATCAAAATTTAATCGCTCATTGAATGTCCTGGAAGTATTTACCGCATCCTGCCCGGTCATAGCATCCACCACAAAAAGTGTTTCGCCGGGCTGAATGGCGTTCTTCACTTTTTCAATCTCATTCATCATCTCTTCATCAATTGCAAGCCGGCCTGCGGTGTCAACAATCACGGTATCAAAATCTTTGAGCCGTGCTTCTTTGATTGCATTGGATGCGATCCGGACAGGACTATTATTTCCTTCTTCATAATAAACCGGAACGCCGATCTGCTCGCCAAGAATTTTTAATTGCTCAATAGCCGCAGGACGATAGACGTCACATGCAACCAGCAGGGGAGTTTTGTTACGCTTCGTCTTGAGATAGTTTGCAAGCTTGGCAGCGAAGGTTGTTTTACCGGAGCCCTGCAGACCTGAGAGGAGGATTACCGACGGACTTCCTTTAAGGTTAATGTCGGTCATCTGCGTTCCCATCAGCTGGGTCAATTCATCAAACACAACTTTGACCATTAGCTGACCGGGAGAAACGGCAGTCAATACCTTTTCACCGAGCGCTTTGTCCTTTATTTTATCGGTGAATTCCTTTGCGATCTTGTAGTTGACATCGGCATCCACCAGTGCACGGCGAATCTCTTTTACAGTAGATGCAACATTGATCTCGGAAATTCTACCCTGACCTTTCAGGGTTTTTATCGCGCCGTCAATGCGCTCACTCAGGCTTTCGAACATGGTATATGAAACGTGAGATGTGAAACGTGAAAATGAAGCATGGTTTAGTTTGTGGCCACAATCAATCGTGAAGGCAGACTGAAGCAGCGATTGGTCAAATCTCCTATCTGCTCAGTGTTTTGATTGTCAAAATATCCAAGATCAGATGTTATGTCAAAAGCAGCATCGATTTCAATTACGGAACTTCTGGATATTTCAAAAAATCTTTTTCGCTCAACCGGAGACTTACGCGAAGAACCTTCAGCAAGATTTAAATGAACCGATAGACCTGCTCTCCTTATTTGACTCGTGAGCACATATTTTTCATCCACAGGAAATAGTTTAGTGATCTTATAACACTCTAAAACAAATTTCCTTGTTGTGTTATATACATCAAGGTTTTGATGTTGCAATTTAAGAAACATAATTCGGGTTTTGTGGATTTCGAATTCAGCAGTTGATTAGAAGTTCACAAAATTCTTTTTTATTCTATTATAAAAAAACAAAACCCTGCTTTATAGCGGCAGGGTTTCACATTTAACGTTTCACATTTCACGCAACATCATTGTCCCAGATACGATTTCAGCAGCCGGCTGCGTGAAGCTGAGCGAAGTTTGTTGATCGCCTTATCCTTGATTTGACGAACACGCTCGCGGGTGAGTGCGAACTTCTCACCAATATCCTCAAGTGACATTGGATGCTCTATACCGATTCCAAAATATAATTTGATTACATCTTTCTGCCGTTCTGTAAGCGTGCTAAGTGAGCGGTCAATTTCTGTGCGAAGTGATTCGTTGTAATTGATCGCGCTGTCTGCCGACATGGAATTCGGGTTTTCCAGTACATCAAGCAGTGAGTTGTCTTCACCTTCTACAAAGGGTGCATCAACAGAAACATGCCGTGATGCGATGCCAAGGGTGGTTTCTACCTCTTCGGTATTGATCTCGAGCACGGTCGCCAGCTCATCTGATGATGGCTCCCGCTCAAATTCCTGCTCGAGTGCAGAAAATGCCTTATTGATTTTATTAAGTGACCCGACCTTGTTGAGTGGTAAGCGAACGATTCGGCTTTGCTCGGCAAGAGCCTGAAGGATGGATTGACGTATCCACCAAACGGCATAGGAAATAAATTTAAATCCGCGTGTTTCATCAAACCGCTGTGCGGCTTTAATCAGTCCGAGGTTTCCTTCGTTGATGAGATCACTTAGTGACAGGCCTTGGTTCTGGTATTGCTTGGCAACAGAAACCACGAAGCGAAGATTTGCTTTTGTAAGCCGCTCGAGCGCATTCTGATCACCCTGCCTGATTTTTTTTGCTAACTCAACTTCTTCTTCAGGAGTTAGCAGGTCTACTTTTCCGATTTCCTGAAGGTACTTTTCTAACGATTGAGATTCACGGTTAGTAATGGATTTGGTAATTTTTAACTGACGCATGTGTGTTTGGGTTTATTGAAGAGATTAATTTACAAGGTGGTACGGCAAATATATGTCATGTGCCTTATTCTGCTTCAAGCAATTATATCATAATTCTTTCCAGTTAAAATAATGACATCATTATTTTTTTTATCTCTGCCGAATATATACTTTTAGTCGCTTCCCATAAGTTGCACCCACACTTCCAAATGAAATCACAAAAGAGTAAGAAATATACGCTGGAATTTCCAATCAAATCTTCACCAGTAATACTGTATGATTTTCTTTCAACCACTTCAGGCCTTGCACAATGGTTTGCTGACAGGGTGAGCACACGCCAGGATATTTTCACTTTTGTTTGGGAAGATGTGACCCAGAAAGCAAAAATGCTTGAGCAGAAGGAAAATGAGCTTATCAGGTATCACTGGATTGACAGTAATCCTGAAGAGTATTTTGAATTCAGAATAACTTCAACTGAGATCACCGGCGATACCATTCTGATGATCACCGATTTTGCGAAGCCCGATGAGATGGAAGAAGATCTCCTGTTATGGGACAGCCAGATACATGAGCTGAAAAAAAGGCTGGGAGGCTTATAAGAGTAATCTGCTGAATATCTCGAAGCTTTCAGCAGAAAAATTTTCCATGTTATTAACGCTGCTTACCGGAATTTTTCTTGCTACTTTAAAAAAATTCTGGTTTAGTTGAAATTCGTCAGCATCTTTTTGTTGCAGTGATTTAAGTGAAATGAAATTCTCTGTTCCGAAATGGTGGAGCCATGGCGATTTATTTATACAGAGGAAGGTTTCTTTTTTCTTAAGGAAGGAAAAATTTTCTCTCAGTTTCTTCCCCGCAAGTTGTGATTCACTGCCATCAAGTACAAGCGTGCAACTGAGATGCTGTCCCCACCAGATCATGGTTCTGAAGGCAAAAATTTTTTCTGATGAAAACAAGCGCGGGAAATCAAGGATAATGAAGGGAAGACCGAGATAGTTTTCTCCCTTTGTGATTTTTCCCCTTACCAGATCAGTTTCAGGGGGATAGGAAATTTTTTGAAAGCAGGGCGCTTCCTGAATTGCTGTTACACAAGCTGCAAGCTGATGGTAAATTTTTTCAGTGATGTTCTTCTTATGATGAAAGAAGGAATCTTCCGCGAGTAACTGAACCTCTTTTTTCGAAAGCAGTATCTTTGATAGCTCTTTCATTGATGATTGCATATAAAAGTATTGAAAGAAAATTCGTAAATCTTGATTCCCGAAGAAAGCAGAATTATCCGAAGTCGGTCAGTAAGCATCAGGACCATTGATGTCTATTTGCTCAGGGCTTTTATTCCACCCTTCATTGTCATTTTCTTCATTACCCTTTTTGTACTCATAATGCAATTTCTGTGGGTTTACGTTGATGACCTGGTAGGAAAAGGTCTTTCATTTTTTGTTATCGCCGAACTGTTATTTTTTGCCTCAGCCAGCCTGGTACCCCTGGCTTTGCCTCTTGCAGTATTACTTGCCTCGATGATGACAATGGGAGACCTTGCAGAGCACTATGAGCTTACTGCGCTCAAGTCATCCGGACTTTCTCTGTTGCGTATCATTCGCGCTCTCCTTTTGCTTGCGGTGATCATCAGCATGGGCGCACTGTTGTTTGCCAATTATGCTTTACCGGTAGCTAATTTGAAGTTCGGATCACTGCTATACGATATTCGGCAGCAGCGCCCGGCATTGAATATCAGGCAAGGAGTATTTTATAGTGAAATTGATGGCTACAGCATGAGAGTGGGAAGAAAGGATGCGGATAACCGCACCATTCATGAGGTAATGATTTATGATCATACACGGGGTAAGGGAAATGATTACGTGATTACAGCAAAAAAAGGTGAAATGTATTTGACAGAAGACAAGCGATACATGATACTTCAGCTATATGATGGAAATCAATATGAGGAACTGAGTCCCACCGCGCGGCTGGGCAAAAAGTATGAGCAGCTCCGGGTTTCTTTCAGGGAATGGAGAAAAGTTTTTGATCTCTCTGAATTTGCCTTAAGCCGGACAGATGAGCGCTTGTTTAAAGAAGATTATAAAATGCAGAATCTGAGACAATTGAAATTTTCTATTGATACAGTAAATATTGAATTAGCAAACTATTCCAGGCAATCCCGGATATTCACGAAGCCATATTATTCTTTTGCCCGGATTAATATTGATAGCCTCAGAAAGTTTTCGCCGGTTTCAGATTCACTCCTGCATAGAAATAAAATTGATTCATCAGTGATCGTAAGCAAGGCGCTGAACACTGCCCGCAGCATCAAAAGCTACATGGATTTTACAGCAAAAACGCAGGAGAGCAAAATAGCTGTATTGCGGAGATTTGAGATTGAATGGCAACGCAAGTTTGTGCTTTCATTCGCTTGTTTCGTTTTGTTCATGATCGGATCAGCCCTGGGAGCAATTATTCGCAAGGGTGGTTTCGGATTACCATTTGTTATTTCGGTTTTCTTTTTTATCATCTTCTATGTATTTTCTATTGCCGGTGAGAAAATGGCAAGAGAAGGAGTGCTCTCGCCCGCAGGGGGCATGTGGTTTTCAACCATTATCCTATTACCTGTTGCGCTTTTCCTGATGTATAAAGCCAACCGTGATTCCGCACTGCTAAATACTGATGTTTATATTTTAACAATAAAAAAATGGCTGACTAAAAAACAACCGGAGGAAAGAGAATTTTAAGACCATGAACTTTGGCAATCTGTTACCGGATTGATTCTAAATTAATTTTTTTTCATATTGAAGCAGTGAATTTTTTTTTAAAATACCGCTTGTACCTGTTTGTCTTAGCGGCTGCTTTCATAGTCTCATCCTACCAGATTTCCAGCTTCTCAGCCAGCAGCAAGGAGCTTGCACTTTCATCATTTCAGCTCTCTCAAAAAATACAGTCACTTGTTCAGGAGATTCAAAACTCATTTACCACCGGATACTTCACCAGTAATTTTGCTCAGAAGAAGCTGACAAAGGAAGAAGTAGTACGCCTGAATAAACTGCCCTATGAGGTTCTTCTTTATAATAGTGATTCACTGATCTTCTGGAGCAATAACATAGTAATTCCATCACTTGTAATATCTTCATATTCGCAAGGTACGGCGTTGCAGAAATTTAAGAATGGATACTTTGTTTCAATAAAAAAAAATTTTTCCAATCGCCATGGCAAAACGCTCACACTGCTTGCCCTTATTCCGCTCCGGTATGATTACCAGATATCGAACACCTATTTGCGCAATCATTTTGGCGAGCTGTTTAAGCTGCCTTCGTACTTTGAGGTTTCCTCCTCTCAGCAGGCTGGTTATCTTCCTGTAAAGCTGCGCGATGGAAGTGCACTTTTTTTTCTCGGAATTAATGAAGCCGAGCGCAATACACAACCGGGAATATGGTCGCTTGTATTTTTTCTCAGTGGTATCATTGCCTTGCTGCTTTTTCTGAATCACATGCTGAATCTGCTTCCGGTTCATGAGCATCAGTGGCTGCGTCCTGCTATGCTGGGGATGATCTTTCTCTGCTCGCTGCTATACTTTGCAAATAAATCCTGGCTTCCTGATGATGTTGAAAACTGGCGCATCTTCAATCCCGTGTTATTTGCTTCGAGCAGTGTTGCGAGTTCTCTCGGCGCCCTATTCATACAACTCCTTTTTCTTCTTTGGATCTGCCTGCACCTGACAAATAAATTCAGAGTCAGGATAAGCTACCACAATGCTTCCTTCTATAATTATCTGGCTCACACAGCAGGCTATTTAATTATTTTTTTTATGGTTATTTACTGTGTATACGTTATTCAGGCTTTGCTTCATGATTCAAAAATTGAATTTGCATTCATCAATCCGCTTGCCCCGGATTATTTCAGCATCCTGGGAGTGCTGTGCATTGCGCTTCTGATTTTCTGCCTGTTTCTTGTGGCAGATAAAATCATTTTTATTCTCAAGGCACGGCCATTAAAATGGCTTGATCATGCAGTGATTCTGATGATCTGTACCATGATCTCGTTTGGCTACTATATTTACCTGTCTATTGGATTACCGGCGCTGCTGATTATTTCCTGGACAAATATTTTTATTTTTCTTCTCCTTTATTTCAGGAGTGAGAACATAGCCAGACTGAACTTCACCCGGATGTTCGTTATGATGGTATTTTTCGCATTCGCCGGCGCTGCGCTCCTCTATTATTTTGGAAAAGAAAAACAAAAAGAAACACAGCTTGTTTATGCAAAAAAGCTGATTCATGACCGTGATGCAGTTACGGAATACCTGCTTGCTGAATTGAGGGACAGAATTTCGGCGGATGCTTTTGTCATTCAGTTTTTTAATACCCAGCAAATACCGGGTAAAGTACTTATTGACAGGCTTCAGCAATTGTATTTTCAGGAAGGCTTCAGCCGCTATGCCATACGGTTTTATGCATTCGATGAGATGGGTCTGTTATTACCAGGGTGGGGTGAGGATTTTGGTTTTGTTACAGAGATGGGAATAACTGGCAGCTTAAAATCCATACCCGGATACAACGGCCAGTTATTATATTCCTTCTCTTCGTCCGGAAATATTACTTACCTGCGGGAGTACCAGGTGAAAGTCAATGACACAATTCGCGGAAAATTATTTGTGGAGCTTAAAACCAACGCTTTTAAAAGTGCCACTGTATATCCTGAGTTGCTGGTAACTGAAAAAGATAAGCCCCCGGTAGTTACCCCTTCATACTCCTATGCCATTTATAACAATCACAGGCTCATTGATCAGCATGGCGTGTTTAATTACGATTACCGCTTTCGGTGGCAATTGCGCCCATCAGCGGAAACACAGTTCATAGATATCGACGAAAGCACCCATCTCGTGTATGCGCCATTAAGCAATATACTGATCGTGGTAACGGCTGCCAACAATTCACGAATTTATTTTCTCTCTTATTTCTCCTTTCTTTTTGTTGTGATTTTTACGCTTGCGCTTTTAATAATACTCTTCAATATTTTTCTGCATCATCCCGGGCTCAGCGGATTACGTCACCTGATCCGGTCGGCATCCCTGCGCACTCTTATTCAGTCTTTCTTCATGATATTTATTCTAATCATGCTCATCATTACCGGATATGTTACCGGGCAGTTTTTTTTGAAACAATTTAATGAGCTTGCACAATCCACAGTAAAAGATAAAATGAACCGGATCACTGAGACAACCCAGTATTTTCTTGAACGGAATTTGTCTGACACTCTTTTTACTTATTCACTTGCTTTTTTACTTCGCAGCAACATCAGCCAGCTGGCCGATATTCAGGATAATGAAGTAAATTTTTACGATCGCTCCGGAGATCTTCTTGCATCATCGCAGCCAAGCATTTTTGAAAAAGGAATTATTGGAAGAAAAATCAATCCTGTCGCATTTTATGAGCTGAAGAAAGAAACCCAGACCGCCCCGTTGAATGAAGAGCATATTGGGAAGCTTACCTACTACAGCGGTTACCAGGCTGTCCGCAATACCCATGGAAGATTGATTTGCTTTGTGAACCTTCCATATTATAATTCCAGGCAGCAGCTGAATGAGCAGGTCGGTTTTTTCTTTGTCACCCTTGTAAATATTCTTGTTTTAGCAATCGTGATTGCAGGTTTGATGGCTCCCTTTATTTCACAGCAGATAACCTCGAAGCTTTCTGTCATCAGTGATAAATTCCGTAAGCTTCGGATCGGTGCATCTAATGAGCTGATTGACTGGCATGCCGATGACGAGATTGGATCGCTTGTGAAAGAATACAATAAGATGATAAATGAGCTGGAAAAAAGCACACTGGAACTTAGCCGGTCGCAGCGTGAGCTCGCATGGAGAGAAATGGCACAGCAGGTAGCTCACGAGATTAAAAATCCACTTACACCGATGAAGCTAAGCATACAGCATCTGCGCCGCGCATATGAAAATAATTCGCCAAATCTCCCGCAGCTGGTGGCAAGTGTATCTAAAACGCTTATTGAGCAAATTGATAACCTCAGCGGGATAGCTACCGAGTTTTCAAACTTTGCAAAAATGCCACGTCCGGAAATCGGGAAAGTGAATGTTCATGATGTCCTTTTATCATCAGCTGAATTGCATAATGAATTTGCCAATGCACACATACATTTGCATACCAATGCAGAAAACAACATGGTTTCTTCCGATAAAAATCAGTTGCTCAGTGTATTTAATAACCTTATCCTGAATGCAATACAGTCAATTCCCTCAGACCGGATGGGTGAAATTAATATCATCACCGAAAATGATGATGGGCAATTGATCATTTCAGTAAATGATAATGGGGCAGGCATATCAGTTGAAGAGAAGGAAAAGGTTTTTACACCCAACTTCACCACCAAATCATCAGGAACAGGATTAGGACTGGCGCTGAGTAAAAATATCATTGAAAGCTTCGGAGGTAGCATATCCTTTAATTCACAGAAAGATATAGGAACAACATTTTTTGTTCATCTGCCGCTGCATAACTCATCTTCATTGTCATAATTGTTTCATTCTTTTCGTGGCAGCATAATAAAATATGATCCTCATAGTAACTTAACGAGCGCAATTCAGGAGTTTACATGCTAAAAAGAAATTCCAATATCACGTTTTATGTGCTGGTTGGTTACATCTTCATTTCTTTTGCATGGTGGGTGCTGCTGCTGATAAGAATTAATAATCAATCATTTGAGGAAAAGCGGGATCTTCTCCGCCTCAGCTTTGCTCAAAAATATCCGGATGAAATATTTGAAAGTTCTGCAGAGGTGAGAGCACTTGAATCGGAACGGCACCGCAAAGTATATATGATAGCAGGTGAGGGTACTGTATTTCTTGTTATTCTTATAGTGATGACATTTATGATGAGCAGATCCTTGCGGCGTGAGGTAAATCTGCTTCAGCAACAGAAGAATTTTCTGCTTTCCATCACACATGAGCTGCGATCACCCATTGCTTCTTCTAAAATCGCAATGCAAACATTACTCAAGCACAGGGCGCTTGATCAGAATAAATTCGAAGGATTACTGCTGAATTCAATAAGTGATATGGACCGCCTAACCATGCTTGTAGAAAATCTTTTACTTGCAGCTAAAATTGAAGATCATACTTTTCGCATCGGCTATGGTGCCTGCAATATGAGTGATATGGTTGAGCACGTTGTTAAGAAAATAAAGGATACATCCGGGGCCGAGCGGAAATTTCAACTGAATTTAAGTAAGGATGTTATGGTGCTCGGTGACCGATCAGGATTAACCAGCGTGATTACCAATTTAGTGGAGAATGCCGTTAAGTATTCTGCCGACGGCGCAATAGTGAATGTTACGCTGAATGAGGAAAAGGATAAAGTAGTACTGAGAATTGCGGACAACGGCCCGGGGATACCTGATCATGAAAAGAAAAAGATATTTCAAAAATTTTACAGAATCGGAGAGGAAGAAACTCGCAGGACAAAGGGAACAGGATTGGGTTTATACATAGTTGAGAAAATTCTTACGCTTCATATGGGCAGGGTGAGCGTGAAAAATAATGTCCCTTTGGGCTCCGTGTTCGAAGTTGAATTACCCTGCATGAAATAGGTTTTTAAAAAAAAGCTAACCTGAATTATACACAATACTGAAACATCCGATATGATAAAGCCAAGAATTCTTCTGGTAGAAGATGAGAAAACGCTCCTTGATGCCATCAGGCTTAATCTTGAGCTCGAGCTGTATGAAGTTGCGGTTGCTGTCACGGGAATTGAGGCCCTGAAGAAATTCCGTGAGCAGCGTTTTAACCTTGTTATACTGGACATCATGCTTCCTGAAATGGATGGCTATAAAGTCTGCCAGTCCATTCGTGCAGGCAATAGTGTAACGCCGATACTATTTCTTACCGCCAAGGATACCAGTGAGGATAAGGTTCTCGGCCTTAAGCTCGGTGCGGATGATTACATCACCAAGCCCTTTAACCTGGAGGAATTATTATTGCGCGTGCGGGTACTTGTACGTCACAGCCTGAAGGGTACAGATCAGGAAAGTGAAAATCATATTTACCATTTCGGTGAGAACGAGATCAACTTTGCAACCTATACTGCTAAGGGAAAAGCAAAGAAATCATTTCCACTTTCAAAAAGGGAGGCAACGCTTCTCAAGCTGTTGATTGATAAAAAGAATCAGGTGGTTTCGAGGAAAGAGATATTGGAAACGGTATGGGGATATGATGTTTTTCCAACCACCAGAACCATTGATAATTTCATTCTCACCTTTCGAAGAGAATTTGAGCATGACACGCGTAACCCCCGGTATTTTCACTCAATCAGGGGAGTAGGGTATAAGTTTTCTGACAGGTGATCTAAAATGCTTTTTTACTTTATTTCCTTTGCATTCCGTAATGCAAAAATCACAGGCACTCCATTAAAACGATTTGGAACAAATTTTTAACCAGGAAATATTAAAATGAAAAAGAAAAACCAGCCTTTTGAAACGCGCGCACATGATTTAACCGGGCATGCTTCCCTGGACATGTATAATGATTTCAGTTCCCTTGCTACACAAATCACCGGTTATAATGCAGATCGGTTTGATCCTGTGGCATTGAAAATTTTTTCTGAAAAAGGCAGCCTCATCATCACCCTATATGCGCGGGATAAAGAAAAGGCAAAGTCAAAAAACCTTCCGAGAAAAAAATTCCCGGTTAAAAAATTCAAGATGCAAATGTCGTGGGATGATTTTATCAGGCACGTTAAAAATTTTGATGTGGTGGTTTCAGGCGGTGATTATGATATCTCCGGTATGGTTGTGGAAAACAAATGAGATCGCGCAGGCCTGCATAGAGGGATCAGGCCGTTAAATTAAAGTTAACATTGCGCTGCTCCATTGCGGCAATTTATTTTTGTTCCTGTGAATAAGAAATTTATCACGGTAATAATTCTGCTGCTTTCACTTTCACTGGCAGGCGCAGTAGTACTTCAGGCGCTGTGGATCAATAATGAATGGCAGGGCAAGCGTGAAAGCTTCAACAGGGATGTGCAGGAAGCTTTGTACAAAGTATCCGAACGACTTGAAATCGAGGAAACAGCGAGTTTCCTGAATCACCGCTTCAATTTTCGAAATCAAAAGGTGCTTATTGGAAGCGGAAAAACTGACAGTCAGAAAATTAGCGCTCAGTACAGGTCATTCGCCCATGTTGAATATCACAGCCGCACCATTTATGATATTTTTGATACGCTTCACAAGCAATCCCAGGAGTTTTTAATAACTGATACGGGTAGTGATCAGCAGTTAAAAGCTGATTCTCAGTATGAATTGGTCACTCAATTTGGGCTTTCCGGCAATGCCCGTGATCCTGTTGAGCAGCGTATTCAGGCAAAATCACAGCAGCTGAATGCAGTACTCAATCAAATGGTAATGGAGTGGAGCATGGTTAACATACCGGTAGAACAAAGACTTGATATTTATTCACTGCACGAAATGATCAGGCATGAATTAGGCAGGAAAGGAATAAATCTTCCATTTGAATTTGGTGTTCTTTCCGGCACACATACCAATTTATGCGGCTTGCGGTCTTCTCAGTTTTCATCTCAGATGGTGCCGGCATCTTTTTCAGCTTCCCTGTTTCCAAACGATATCTCCTTCCGGTCTGACAGGCTGCTCGTATTTTTTGATGATGTGCGTCCATTTATTATAAAGTCACTTTGGTGGATGATACTGCTTACAATTCTGATGTCCCTGATTTTTGCAGGAACATTCGGTGCGGCTATTTACGTGATTTTGAAACAGAAAAAATTATCGGAGATCAAAACGGATTTTATCAATAATATGACACATGAATTCAAAACCCCTATTGCTACCATTTCTCTTGCTGTTGATTCGATCAACAATCCCAGGGTGATGGGCGATAAGGATCGTGTTCATTATTATACTGATATCATTAGCAGGGAAAATAAGCGAATGAACGGACAGGTTGAAAATATTCTACAGATGGCTATGCTCGAGAAAGAAAGCTTTACGCTGAATGAGCAGTTGCTTAACATAAATGAATTGATAAGGGAGGTAGCCGGGCACTTTCAATTCCGGATTGAAAGCAGGAATGGTAAATTAGGACTCGGATTGAATGCTGATGATCCATATTTGATTGCTGATGAAATTCATCTAACAAGTGTGCTTTATAATCTCCTCGATAATGCAAATAAATATTCCCGCAATTCTCCGGATATATCCATTCATACACAGAATGAAAAAGATATGATCATCATTTCAGTCCGGGATCATGGCACTGGAATGAATACAGAAACCCAGCGCCAGATATTCGATAAATTTTTTCGTGGGCAGAATGGTAATATCCATGATGTAAAAGGTTTTGGATTAGGATTGCCATATGTAAAAACAATTATAGCAAAACACGGAGGGAAGATTCGCGTTAAAAGTGAGATTGGAAAGGGTAGCTGTTTTGAAATTATTTTACCCCATGGCCATATGCAGCAAAGTGTCAGTAATAATGATGCAGGTTAAAGTTAATTGCTCATTTAGAAATTAATGGATAGAAAAATCAGGATTCTCCTTACAGAGGATGACCCAAACTTTGGCGCAGTGCTCAGGGATTATCTGGAGCTTAATAATTTTGATGTTACTCTTTGTAAAAACGGAATATCAGGCTTAAGCACTTCACAGAGGAAGGATTTTGACATGTGTATTCTTGATGTGATGATGCCAGAAATGGATGGCTTTACCCTTGCTAAAGAAATACGCAGGAGTACTCCCGGACTACCATTCATATTTCTTACTGCTAAAACGCTCAAGGCAGATGTGGTGGAGGGTTACAGGCTGGGTGCTGATGATTATATCACCAAACCATTTGATTCTGATGTGCTCTTATATAAAATACGGGCGATTCTCAAGCGCAATGAGGGCGGGGAGGATTTAGAAAAGCTTCCCACCGAGTTCAGAATCGGCAGGTACTTTTTCAACTATCGCCTTCGTACACTTACAATTGGCCATCATGAGCAGAAGCTTTCACCAAAGGAAGCTGAGTTGC
>JBDSEA010000049.1:0-9640 GCA_039920305.1 Chitinophagales bacterium | reverse complement strand
AAGGACGTCCTGCCGAAATGATTGCCAGGCATCTTGAGCAGGTGTATGACCATTTTTGTTAATAATGGCCTCATTTTTCTGAGCCCTAACGGTGAATTTGAGTTCGCCCATTTATATTTAAAAACTTTGGGTGGTAAACCTTATATCTTATTAAATCTGTTCTGGAATACCTCCACGCTATTAATGAGATAAACAATGTTTGAATAAAACCCGGCGGCAATAATTGGTATTTCAGTCCTGATACTAAAACAAAAACCCTCTTGATCAGAGGGCTTTTTAACCGAAAATCAATCGTTACTTTTTAATTATCTTATAGGAGAATAATTGTTCTCCTGCCCTTATATCTATAACATAAATCCCTTGCGCGAAGCCGGTGATATTAACAGGAAAATCATGATTTCCCTCAGCCATCATTCCCCGGTTTTCTAATGACATCCGCCTTCCCATAATATCTCTGATCTCCACGGTTACATTTACTTCTTTCAGCAATGAAAGATCAACATATGCAATTCCGTCAGTTGGATTAGGATAAACCATTTCTGTTGCAAGTGGTGAAACAGCGAGGTCAGCCCCAGAGGATTCACGGGGTCCCTGCAGAACATAAAATTTTATCAGGTTTCCGTCCTTGCTGATTTTAGCTTTTTTAAAAGTCATCAATCCTTTCCCGTCTGCGTTCTCATGATAAGTGATAATTTTTGACTGTACAAGAATATTATTCTGCCAGTTCTCAAGATGAACAATGCTTCCATCAGGTATATCAACAAACTGCTGTAACCGCCGCGGGGTAATATCCGTCTTCACATACACAGGTAAATATGCAGGGAATAAGGTAACACCATCATTTAATAAAAATTGCTGCGAATGAACTTCAGTTTCCCAGCTTAATGCTGTTTCAGCAATGGTATTATCATCCCAGTCAAGCACTCCATTGATGGTTCCTACTGAATCACCATCATAAAATGGCTCTACCGGATTATTCGTGTCGCCAGGGTCGCCATCAGCAGAACAATTTGAAAAGGCAGGATAAGATAAATTGGTCCTATACCGCTGCATCAGCTCGAGGGGACGATCCTTGATTTGATGCGCTCCTCCCTTATGAGATCTCAGGTCCCAGTAAAAAAAACTTCCTGTTTTAGTCTGCTGGTTTTTTTTGTAAAATGGAATTTTCTCTTCCCAGCATGTAACATTATCCGTTTTTCCGTCAGTAAGGAAAATTATAGGTAGTGATCTGTATTTATTGTCATCAACAAGAATGTTAAAATTAGCAAAGTCGTACATATTATAAAACCCGGGGCCATTAATTTTCGGTACATCTGAAGGAAGGTTATCTAACTGTGTTCCAAGATAGATCTCTGCCCTGTTTCTGGATGTTCCGTTTTGATTCCATTTGCAGGTTGGGTTATCATCATTGAGATATTCAATGTTGAGCTTTGCGTTGGTTACATCCACTGCTGAAACCTTATCAGGATATAGGTATGCAAAGGTGAGGGCACCAGTGCATCCATTTGAACTTCCCTGCATTGCAATTTGAGTTGAATCAATTTCATCAGGGAAGGTTCTCAGCAGCCAGTCATAATTCCACTTCACGCGGGCGATGGTGTAAGTTCTGTCAACACCAGTGGTAGGGGGATCAGAATAAGGACCGGCGCCATAGGTATCAAAGTTTTCATTGTATCCAATCCACTTGGTGTTTTCTCCGGCTAAAGGATCCCAGTTGAAATTCGGCAGATCATCTTCCATTGACATCTTCCACATTCTGTCAATGCTGGTTCCATTGGCATTCTGGTATGCATTTCCTCCCCCACCATAAAAGAAGAACGTTGCCGAATTTTTAGGAATATTAATAGCATCATCCTTTATCAATCCCCAATTAAACATGAGGCAGGCTTCTGCCGCCATCAGGGGAGTATATTGTGTTTTTACATTCCCTCCGAAAACAGCCCAGCCTTCATAGAAAAGATTTGGATTATCCTTCAACGCCACTCCGCTCACTTGCAGATATGCATTAATGGGTGCAATGTGTTCCTGGATTGCAACGGTCGTAGCATTGGAGCCAGGCACTACCCTTTTATTCTGTTGGTAGTAAGGGGGTAAAATGATGGTTGAGTCAGCGGTAACTGCATAATAATAGGATTGTTCCTTGTTGCAGGTTGCCACAAATAATCCCTGTGTACTGTCAAGCACTTCCCACGGATCATTATTAATCACATTATAATAAATTCTCGGAGAATTATCGTTGGTGGTGTCAAGGCCAAGATTTAAAAAATAATTGAAGGAAAAATCAAATGGCACTCTGCCCATGTATTTTGCAAGAGCAATGTTGCTGTTTGTTATGGCTGCATCATACCGGTAAACATAATAAAACTGATGGCTGTAATTCGGTATATTGTTCCAGGTAATAAAGGTTTGTCCATGGCGGTATTCAGTTTTAATACCGGTTACAATCTGAGCAAAACTGCCAAGTGATATATACACAAGGATAACAAGTAGTACGATTCTTTTCATAAGTTTTGGTTTGTAAAATTCGATGGCTAAAATAAGGCAGAATGAGGATAAATAAAATAAGCAATTTATAAACCCGCAAGGTCAAAAGCCCAGCTACCTTATTTAAGGGAGCGATACATTAAGGTAATTATTCTTTTAATGATCGAGCGGGAAACGGGATTCGAACCCGCGACTTTCAGCTTGGGAAGCTGACACTCTACCAACTGAGCTATTCCCGCTTAAATCCGAGCAACAATATGATTTATCCTGCATTCACCATTTTATCATTCACTTTCATTCATCATTTCCATTCACTTACTAAACCTATCTGCCACAATGAGCTCCTTAGTCCCCGCAGAGTATTTATAAAATCCTTCCCCGCTTTTAGCTCCGAGGTTTCCCGCCAGCACCATATTAACAAGCAGGGGACATGGAGCATACTTTGGATTTCCAAATCCTGCCTGCAATACCTTCAGAATCGCCAGGCATACATCAAGTCCGATAAAATCAGCAAGCTGCAGGGGTCCCATCGGATGTGCCATTCCCAGTTTCATTACAGTATCAATTTCTTCAACGCCACTAACATTTTCATACAGTGCAAAAACCGCTTCGTTAATCATTGGCATCAGAATCCGGTTTGCAATAAAGCCCGGGTAGTCATTCACCTCAACGGGAATCTTTCCCAACTGGGAGGAGAGAGCCATAATGGTTGCCGTAGTTTCACCGGAAGTTGAATAACCTCGGATTACCTCAACAAGCTTCATAACAGGCACAGGGTTCATGAAGTGCATCCCGATTACTTTATTAGCACGCCTGGTTACAGATGCAATTTTGGTAATAGAGATTGAAGAAGTATTCGAAGCAAGAATCGCGGATTGTTTTGTTTCCTTATCCAGCTCAGAAAAAATCCGAAGCTTTAATTCTTCATTTTCTGTCGCTGACTCTATTATGAGATCAGCATTTTTTACTCCCTCTGAAACTGATGAATATGCCGAGATGTTGGAGAGTGCTGTTTCTTTTTCTTCCGGTGTAATGGTGTTTTTTGAAACCTGCCTGTCGAGATTTTTGGTGATTGCACTCATTGCCTTTTCCAGTTGAGAAGGCATCACATCAACAAGGCTTACTGAAAATCCTTTCGTGGCAAACAGGTGAGCAATCCCGTTGCCCATCGTGCCTGCACCAATCACACTAATTTTTTTCATTGAATTTACAGATTAATTGATCACAATTTTGTGAGTGGTGAATATTTGCTGCTTCAAATCAAAAACTTTGACAAAATAAATTCCATGGCTCCAGTTTTTAACTGAAATATCCTGTTGGCCTATGTGGGTTTCCACATTATAAACACACACTCCATATAAGTTGAAAATCTCAATTAGCTTAACTGCGGCACCCTCATATTGTACCGTAATGGTATTGCTTGCCGGGTTAGGAAATATATTCACAGCGCCATTAAATCCCGAAGAAATCCCGGGAATAGAAAGCAGAAAGCACGAATCACCCGCAGCAGCAGGAACTGAATCTGTCTTATCGTACTGAAAAATACCAAGAGCATATTCCCCCTTCTTCAAATGCAAAATGTTAAATGATCCTTTCTTATCGGTATGCAAGCCGATAAAATTCTGTTCCACATCGGAATCAATTATCCAGTCAGCTTTGGGTGAGCTCCGGTATAATACGACCAGGCTGTCTTCTGAATTGGTGATGAGCTGGTTATCCAGAAAGCCTGCTGAAGCAGTTGTGCCATTATATGAAATAGTTGCAGAAGCATCAAATACTTCGGGGAAAATTCCATCCACTTTCCAAAATCGTTCCTGTGAGATATGCAGATTGGCAAAAGCATTTTTAAAGGGGTCAGGCGCTGCATAAATATGCTCAATTCTAATAAGCGCAGAATCAGCTATCGCAATAACATTCACGGTCATTTTTCCATTGGTAAAAACCGTGCTTCCGGTAGTATTTACTGTTTTTAAATCAGCAGTTACCGCATCTGAAATTTTATCATCCAGATCCAGTCCGGTAAATACCGGCGAAAATGGAAGTATTAAATTGAAAGTTTCACAACCGCCGCTCATGACAAAATCCTGTTTGGTAACATTCCATGCTGAATCATAAAAAGAAATTTCAAGTGGCACATGGGCGTAAAATGCCGGAGCATGATTAAGTCGCTGGCGGATGATCACATTTACATTAAAATTACTTCCATCCGCTTCCACTCCTGAAGAATCAATAGTAAAAGCAGCCCACCCGGGGTTAAAAATCCAGTCAGTGAAAAAATCTTGCAGATCAATGCCGGAACAGCTGCTAAGATAATCCCGCAGGTCCTCACTGGACTGATCAGTGAATTCCTGATCACTTAAATATTTTGTGACGCAAGAAAAGAAAAGTGAATCACCCATATATCCGCGGAGTGTATGTACCATATCACAGCCTTTAACATATACGGTGCTTCCATAAGTATAGTCCTGCGGCACACCACTCACGGGAAAATATTGCCCGTCATATAGTGAAGTATGAGAGTAATGAACACCTTGCTCGTGGTTGGCTGCAATTTCATCATGATACTTTTGCTCACCATACACATAGCCATAAAATAATTTCTCACAGAATACAGCCCACCCCTCATTTAGCCACATATCTTCTGCGGTGCGGCACGTTACAAGATTGCCAAACCATTGATGCGATAACTCATGCGCCATGATATTTTCATATGCTGTAGTTCCATTCACGATATAGTAGGGATACGCAATATTGGTAGCGTGCTCCATAGCGCCAACTGTTGTTAGGGAATATCCCACCTTGTTCCACCGATAAGAACCCCATGATGCCTCGAAAACAGAGAGTGCATCCGGAAGATGAATGAATGAGTTTTTCATCTTGGTGGTATCCGATGCTACAGCACCATACTGAATGGGAATAGTATCACCGCTTATGCTGATGTAAGTACCATGCCCGGGCGAATATTTATTCACCGCCACACATGCAAGATATGATGGAATGGCAGTTAGCAATTCCCAGCTCCACGTAATTGTTCCGTTTCCGTTATCAATGGAAGAAATGAGATTTCCATTGCAGAGAGCCATTTTGTCTGAATGGGTAATTATTGAAAAATGAAAAGTGCTTCGCTCCACAAAATTATCAAAGCAGGGAAACCATACTCTGCCATAAACATGCGGATCCGCAGCGAACCCCACACCCAGATTATATGAGTAATCACCGGACCAATACCACCCTCCCCACCCCGAAGCATCCCCTTCCGGATTACCATGATAATAGACTGTCACATTTGAGGAATCCCCGGTATTTAGCGATGAAGCAAGATTGATTTTTATTAAGGTGTCATTATAGGTAAAAGATAGTAACTCATTATCCTGCGTTATTGAATCCATCTGCAATCCCAGTAAGTCAAGATCAAGTTCTGAAATATTGCTCAATTTTGATTTGAATGTAACAACGGTATATCCCTTGATAGTTTTACCGGCATAATCAGTAATGTCAAGATGAATATTGTAATCGAGAATATCAATGGTATCACTCCGTGAATTATCGGCTGCAATAGAAAAATTAATCGCAAAAAACAAAAGTATTGCAGCAGAAAAAATTCTTCTCATGATGGGAATATAAAATTGCATTTGAAAAACTACTCCGGGCTCAAAACTATTGCATTTGTCAATTGACAACAGCAAATGACTGATCATTAATATTGCTCATTTTCATTAGGGAAATCCCTCCCTTTAACATCATTGCTATAATGCTGAACCGCCTCCCTGATCTGATCATATAGGTTTGAATACCTGCGAAGAAAACGAGGCTTGAATTCTTTATTGATACCTAACATATCATGGATCACAAGAACCTGCCCATCACAATCAGCACCGGCACCAATACCAATGGCCGGTATTTTTATAGAGCCTGAAACTTCAGCCGCAAGCGATGCCGGAATTTTTTCAAGTACTATTGAAAAACAACCTGATTGCTCGAGAATCAGGGCATCTTCACGAAGAAGGTGCTGCTCCAAATCCTCTGTTGCACGCACAGCGTATGTTCCAAACTTATAAATGGATTGGGGAGTTAATCCCAAATGCCCCATTACAGGTACGCCGGCGGAAATAATCCGCTCTACCGATTCTTTAACCTGCTTTCCTCCTTCCAGCTTAACAGCATGCGCACCGGATTCTTTCATAATGCGGATTGCTGAGTTCAATGCTTCCTTGGAATTCCCCTGGAAAGAACCAAATGGCAAATCCACCACCACAAGTGCCCGGTCAATTGCGCGTACTACTGAGGAAGCGTGATAGATCATTTGATCCAGTGTAATAGGCAGGGTGGTTTGATGCCCTGCCATTACGTTGGAAGCAGAATCACCAACGAGGATCACATCAATACCAGCATCATCAACGATTTTCGCCATAGAATAATCGTATGCAGTAAGCATTGAAATTTTAACACCGGCAATTTTCATTTCCTGCAGAGTGTGAGTAGTAATTTTTCTCGCTTTTTTAAAATCCTCAATATTCTTCTGTATTGAATCCATTGGGTGATGGTAAATGGTGAATGAATTTTGCGGAGCCTGATTCTTATTACAGGGATGCTGATCTGTTATTGCGTTCAAAGGTAACTGATCCTCCTGCAATCCTATTGGCAACCGCAGGGTTTTCATACATTTGCGGAATGAAAAAATGGGGTGTTGCCGCGATTATTCTCGCACTTTTTCTTTCATCATGCAGTACTGATTTTAATGTTACTACTACATGGGAAGATATAGGAATTGTTTATGGCCTGCTTGATGCAAGCGATACAGCCCAATACATTAAAGTAGGCAAAGCATACCTTGATCCTTCAACCAGCGCATTATTGATTGCACAAAATCCTGACTCGCTTTATTATGCTGACCTTAATGTGGTATTGGAGGAATACAGCAATGGCGATCTGGTGAATACCATTGAACTGGAAAAGGTTGATGGCAATATGGAAGGCCTGGTAAAGGATACCGGAATTTTTGCCAGCTCACCTAATACGCTCTATAAAACGAAACAGTCGCTCAATAAAGATCACGACTATACCCTTGTTGCAACAGAACCTGACAACGGAAGACAAATTACCGCCTCTACAAAAGTGGTGAATGATTTTATTGTAATTATCCCCACCCCCACCATCAAAATTAACTTCCTGCCCGGGTTGAATTACAAGGTAACATGGACATCTGCAAAGGATGGTAAAATTTATGATCTTACCATCCGGTTTCACTATACTGAAATAAGCATTGCTGATCCCTCAATACAGGTTAAGAAATATATTGACTGGCTTGTTTTTTCCAATTACAGAACTACATCCACTTCAGGTGGTACTAATGAAACGTATGATATCCCCAATGACAACCTTTATACTTTTCTTGGAAATTTTATTCCCGATGATCAAACCATCACCCGAAAGATGGATTCATGTGATTTTATGTTTTCTGTGGGCGGGGAAGAATTAGATACCTATAATCAGGTTTATATTGCCCAGCAAGGTCTCACTTCAGGCCAGGTGTTACCAACTTACACGAATATTGATAATGGCCTTGGCCTGTTTTCCTCCCGCTTTCATAAAACGATTGCAAACATTCAAATTGATGCACGCACCATTGATTCCATTGCCTGCAATACTTTTACGAGTCATTTGAACTTCCTTGAGCCTGATGGTACCCTGTGCCATTAATACTGTCTTTTTGTCAATGTCCGGAATTAACTATGTCACATAAGTTTAATTGGTGTCATTATTTCTCTGTATATAAATTTTCAGGGCCGTGGCATAATGATTGAAAAACTTATTCCCTCAAGCAATAAATTTAACTTTAAACTAACTTTCAATGGGAAAAATAATCGGTATTGATCTGGGTACCACTAACAGTTGCGTTGCAGTAATGGAAGGCAGTGATCCTGTGGTGATACCCAATGATGAAGGCGCAAGAACAACTCCATCCATTATTGCATTTCTTCCGAATGGTGAACGCAAGGTTGGGGCTCCTGCAAAGCGCCAAGCTATCACCAATCCAAAAAATACCATCAGCTCTATCAAGCGCTTTATGGGCAGAAGATATGATGAAGTGAATAGCGAACTTCGTTATATTTCCTATGATGTAGTTTCCGGAGAAAACAATACAGCCCGCGTGAAGAGCATGGACCGGATGTACACACCCCAGGAAATTTCTGCTATTATTTTGCAAAAGATGAAAAAAACTGCCGAGGATTATCTCGGGCAAACGGTAACGGAAGCAGTGATAACCGTTCCGGCATACTTCAATGACTCACAGCGCCAGGCAACTAAAGAAGCGGGGGAAATTGCAGGACTGAAAGTGTTGCGAATCATCAACGAACCCACCGCTGCGGCTCTTGCCTACGGACTTGATAAAAAACATAAGGATGAAAAGATAGCCGTGTATGACCTTGGTGGCGGGACATTCGATATTTCAATACTTGAGTTGGGTGACGGAGTATTTGAAGTGAAATCAACCAATGGTGACACACACCTTGGCGGAGACGATTTCGACCAGGTGATCATCGCATGGCTTGCAGAAGAGTTTCAGAAAGAAGAGCGCATTGATCTTCGCAAAGATCCGATGGCATTGCAGCGGTTAAAGGATGCTGCAGAAAAAGCAAAGATTGAATTGAGCTCATCAAGTGAGACTGAAATCAATCTCCCGTACATAACCGCGGTGGAAGGAACTCCCAAGCACCTGGTGAAAAAACTCTCCAGGGCAAAGTTTGAGTCCTTGGTTGATCCGCTTGTTCAGCGCTCGCTCGAACCATGCAAAAAGGCACTGGCGGATAGCGGATACAATGTTTCGCAAATTGATGAGGTGATTCTTGTGGGTGGCTCAACACGAATTCCTAAAATCCAGGAAGTGGTGGAAAAGTTTTTTGGAAAGAAGCCCCACAAGGGTGTGAACCCTGATGAAGTAGTTGCCATTGGTGCAGCGATCCAGGGAGGTGTGCTTGCTGGTGATGTGAAAGATGTATTGTTGCTTGATGTTACTCCGCTTTCACTCGGTATTGAAACGCTCGGTGGCGTGATGACTAAACTCATTGATTCTAACACAACGATTCCCACAAAAAAATCTGAAACTTTTACCACAGCCGCCGACAGCCAGCCTTCAGTAGAAATTCATGTGCTG